>JAGHBX010000484.1 GCA_021160785.1 Planctomycetota bacterium
GACGTGGCTGAACCATCCCTTTGCTGCGCTTCGCTTCGCAAAAGGCCGCCACCCATTTCCGGCTAAACTCAAATTGGAATCGCCTTCGGCGATGCTGTTTCTTAGCGGATTCCTCCGCTCCGGCCTTTCAGGCCTCCGGTCGGAATGACAGGTTAGCGATGGGCTAAGAGCCCACCCGACGATGTGGATTTGTGTTATTTGGGGGGAGGTGCGCCGGTTGGTGATGCGGGGGCGACTTCGATGAGCCCTTCGCACCAGTGCTTGAGGGTGTGGTTGTCGAATGCGATATCGGCGGTGATGACATAAACGCCCGGGGGGGTATCCGGGGCGACGGTGATGCTAAAGTCTACGTGCTTTTCACGATGCGGCGATATGTGAAGCGATACCTCGGCGGGCGTGCACTGCAAACCGGCGGGCGGATTCGGGTGCACTGTAAATGTCGCGACGTCGTCGGAGTGGTTGAGGATATTGATCGCCATTTGCACCGTGCCGCCGGGTTGAGTCTTCAGGCCGTATGGGAAGAAACGAGCCCATCGCTCGTCGATGCCGAAATTGGGGTTGGCCCACGGAAAGAGGGGTTTCATCAGATCGCGACGCTGCTTGAGAATCCATGTCATGCTGTTGATCTGATCCGGGCTAAACGCAAAGGTCTCGGTTACATGCTGATTGATCAGCAACGTATTGGCCGGCATCGTGCGCAGGATGTCGAGGCAGTGAAAATAGCCGCCCCCTTCGTGAAGTATGTTTCTGTTGAGCAGGCAGTAGTCGTCCAGGCCGGAGGGCGTAAACGAGTCGCCGATGAAGAATATCTTTTCGGCATCGCCCTTTTCAACGAGCATCGCGTCATGATAAATCGTCTGACCCGAAAAATCGTAGAAGGTCAGATCGAACTCTTTCCACCGCATCTTCTGCTTATGACGCATGATCTTGATGTCGACGATAGGATGGTCGGTCATCGCCGGAAGGCGAAAGGCCCACGGGCTCTTGAGTATCTGCGCGAGCGGCTCACATGCGTAGACAGGGCAGGGGAATTCCTTCAGCAGGTCGCCGACGGCGTTGGTGTGGTCGTCGTGATAGTGGGTGATGAACAGGCCGCCCAGGCTTTTTAGTCTTCCGTCGCTGCGGCGTTTTTGGAGTTCTTTGACGATATTCGTCCCGCCGCAGTCAATGAGAAATCCCCGGCCGTCGGCTGCCATGATGAGCCGTGAGTTGCCGATGCACACAATCCAGTCGGGCGGCTGTTTATTGATTTTGACCGCCCACTTCATCCAGTCCACCTTAGGGTCGGGACCGAGCACTCTGGCGGCTAATGTATCGTAACTCTCCTTGAAATACCATCGGCCGGCGCTAATTGACAGATAGTTGCGGTAGACCGCCTGCAGGCGTGCGATCAGTTTTTCGATGGCCTGCTGCGGATTGTTTATCACGGGACCGCGGGCCGGAATGAGAATGTCGGGTCTTTTTGCCGCCACCTTGCGGAGGCTTTGAATCAACTCGCCCATGCGCCCGGCCCAGCCGTGATAGCCGCGGATATTCGCTTCGGCGACGGCATCCTGGAGACTGTACAGATCGAGCAGTTGTCCGTCGCCATAAATCAGATCGCCGACGAAAGCGTAATTAACGCCGTCGATCTTTGTCAGATACGACACCGCGCCCCGGGTGTAGCCGGGCGTGTCAATCACTTCGAAATTGACCCCGTGTACGTCAAAGGACTCTCCACCCTTGGCGGCGTGAGTGATTCGCATAGGCCGGGTGATTATCTTCGTCGTCTGCTGGGCGTAGTCATGGTACCTTTTCTGCGGAAACTCACGCCAGAAGCCGTCTGCTTCGGTAAAGCTGTCTGCCTCTGCAGCGGGCACAACCGCTGCCGCGCCGTTTTCGACAAGCTTTCGACCCGCCCATACCACATCGCGACGACTGTGCGTAAACAGAACCGCCGCCGCTTCCTCGATCATGTCTTTGGGATCGCCGTAGACAACAATCCGGGACTTACCTGCGTCAATAACAACCCCGTTGACCGGGCCGGGGAAAATTGCCACACGTTTGTTCGACTGGCCGTCTCCGGCGGCGAACAGGGTTGCGGGCGACAAGACCGAGACTATTACCGTTATCCAAATCGTGCGTTTCATCGTGTTTCTCCAATTGGGTTGGACGTCTATGCTTCTATACCACAAAATGCGGTAAGCGTCAAATAGCGGCTCATCCGGGAAATCCTATGAACCGAAGCCTGCCAACTACATTGTGCCTCACCAAAAGGAATTTTTTTTCAGCATTACAAAACCTCTTATATGCGGAGTAATACATCGTTTTTTGCCCTTGCACCCCTTCGCCTGCGACTCTACATGGGTGGAGAGTTTGTTATCAGTATTGATACGCAGCTTGTGGCGTGTTCGTGGTGAATTAACACATATCTAACAACCAACTCACACCGTTCTAACGCTTTGTTTATTGAATGGAAAGCGGCGTTGGTGGCGATAAACAGTACAACCAGATGGGGGCAATTTCTGGAAAAAGAAGAATTGAGATGAAGGTAAGATGTTGGAAGATCCTGACGGCTGCGCTAATTGCGGCGATGTTTCTGGCGATTGCTACCCCGCATGCAGCCTGTGCTGACGAGAGTACCGAGGCACGGCTTCGGAAGCTGGAGGCGACGTTAGCGGCGGTGCAACAGGAACTGGCAGCGCTCAAAGCAGAACAATCCGCCCAAAAGAGCAATCCCGCACCTGTTGCCTACGAAAAGCAGCTCGACGATATGGTAGCCAAGGCCATCGACGAAAGAGCCGCCGAGATGGGTTCTGCCCCTTCCTGGCTGCAGGACATGGAGTTTTTCGGTGACTTTCGATACCGCCATGAGCAAATCAACGATACGGGCGAAAGCAGCAGTATCAGCGGACAGCAACGCGACCGGAATCGAATCCGTGCACGAATCGGTCTCAAGGCGACGATCAACGACGAGTTCGACACGATCTTCCGGCTGGCAAGCGGCAGCAGCGATACGCCGACGTCCACGAATCAGACCTTAGGCGATTCGGCGTCAGATTCATTCAGCAGCAAGGAAGTCTGGCTGGATTGGGCCTATTTCGACTACCATCCCGACTCCGTAGGCGGACTCAATGTCTACGGCGGTAAGATGAAACAGCCCTTCTACCGCGTCGGCAAGAATCAACTGGTCTGGGACAGCGATGTCTCTCCCGAAGGTGTCGTGGGCAGCTACACGTTCGATCTGGGTGTGTCCAATACCGCGACAATCAACGCCGGCGGACTCTGGATGAGGGAAAGAAGCGGCGATGCGGACAGCTCCTTCTGGGGCCTGCAGGGCCTGGTCAAACACGATCTGGGCGAAGGGAGGCATGTATTAGGCGGAGTGTCCTATTATGACATGGGCAATATCGAAGACCACACGCTTGCCGGTGTAAGCCTTAACGGAAACACCAGTGACGGAACGGGCGCATATAAATTCGACTATAATCTCATCGAAGGTTTTGCCGAGTACGGTTTTCCGATCTGCGAGATGCCGTCAGCGGTCTTTGCCAATTACATTGAAAACACCGCCGCCACAAGCGGCAATAACAACGCCTTCTTTATAGGCTGTCGTCTCAACAAAATCGGCAATAAGGTGGGCTCCTGGCAGTTGGGCTACAGTTATCGCGAAGTGGACCCGGATGCAGTTTTTGCGGGGCTGACGAATTCCGATATATGGTCCGGCGGTACGGGCGGCAAGGGCCACCAGTTGGGCTTTAGGTATCACCTGCTGAAAGATGTCGAGACGAGCCTGTCTTACTACATCACCGAGCGATATGACAGACCCGACCAGAAGGGCGGCGACCTTAATATCCTGCACGCTGACATGATTTTCAAGTTCTGATCGCGCAGAAATCGGTTAATGCCCCCCAGAGCATCAGTCCCGGGCCAGTCGCTCGTCGCGATAGGCCGTTATCTGCCGGGCTGCTTCGGCGATGTCTTCGTCGGCCGGGAGCAACGCGATTATCTTCTCGAAATACCGATTGCGTTTGATTTTGGCAAATGTCGCCGGAAAATTCAGATCGTACACCCAAGCCAGGTGTATCAACCTCATGTCGATGTGCGTCTTCAGCATCGCATAATCAATGGACTCGCGCGTCCGTATCGCCTCGATTATCTCCGGCGAGTAACCCTCGCCCTGCGGGAACCAGTTGATCATCACCGATGCCTGCGGATCATCGGGCGGCCTGGTATCCACCTCGGTCACCAGATAGTAGATGTCAAGCTTGTCGGCGTCGCGTATCAGCCTGGCGAACAGCCCGATGTCTTCATCGAGGTCGTCTGCGAGTTCCCTGGCCGCATGCAGTATGATTGCCTGCTCGATCACCGTTCGTTGACGCGGTTCAATGTTGTCAAGCACATTGCCCCTGGCGAGCACCTCCACCGCCAGGGGCCCGTGCGGAACACTCCCGGCGTCGGAAAAGGTGCGGTATTTCGTAAACTGCTCATAGCGTCCCAGATCGTGAAAGATCGCTATCGTCTCGGCCACGAGCCGCTGCGATTCACTGAGCCCCAGCGATTCGGTCAGGTAATTCATCTCGTCGCAGACCCGGCGCGTATGCTCTTCCTTTAGCTTCAGGTTGGCGTTGACAAAGACATCGTCCTTGTAAAACCCGGCCGCATATTTGGCAAACCATTGCTTGAAATCTTCTAACTGCTGTCTTTGCATAGGGTTACAGTTCCTTATGTTGGCGGTGGGCTGATCCCGGTGCGCCGGGACCCCCTACTGCACAATTTGCTCTTATACCGCAATAGCACCCGATTTTCCAGCCCTGATGCGAAAAACCGTTGGATTGTTTGGTTCTGGGGCACGATTTGGTTATAATGATCGTTCGTCGCAAGATATCATGTTGTAATGGATTATTCATGGAGTTGATAAATGCCGACCGCAAAAGATATCGTCGTAAAGAAACCGACCGAAGAGGAAACCGCCACCTGCAAAAGCTGGCCCGTCTGGACGTGCGAGCCCAGTGAGTTCGACTGGGACTACACGCAGAGCGAAACGTGCCTTGTTCTGGAAGGCGAAGTTACCGTAACCGACCGACCCGAAGGTGAAGTGTCCGTATCCTTCGGACCGGGCGATCTCGTCGTCTTTCCGGTCGGACTTAAGTGCATCTGGAATGTCAAAGGCGCCGTAAAAAAACACTATAATTTCGGCTAAAATTTGGAGAAGAAAGATGAATTCAAGAAGCACACTCTCACGCCGTCGGTTTTTGATAAAAGGCGGTCTTGTCGCCGGTCTTGCCGTCTCGGCTGACGCGCTGGCCTTATGTGCAGACGGAAAGACCGCGTTTTCAAAGAAAGGCCCGGATATCCGGTTCGGGTTTACGACCTATACGTGGGGCAAACCGTGGGACATCCCCACGATCATCACCAACTGCACGAAGGCAAAGGCGATGGGTGTCGAGATGCGAACCAGCCAGAAATATGCACACGGCGTTGAGCTTACAATCGGCGCCAGACAGCGAAGGGACGTTAAGAAACGTTTCAAGGACTCGCCGATTACATTAGTCGGTCTTGCAACGAGCGAACGCTTCGACTCGCCGGATACGGCCAAACTCAGGCAGGCAATCGAAAACGCCAAAGGCTATCTAAAGCTAAGCCACGACGTCGGCGGAACCGGCATCCGGGTATTTCCGAACGACTTCCACAAGGAGGAACCCCGCGAAAAGACCATCGCCAGGATTGCAAAGGCACTGAACACATTAGGCCCGGTGGCGAAACAACTCAATCAGGAGATACGCCTGGAAAACCACGGCTCCGCCGGTGAAATGGTCAACCTGAAATTGATCATGGACCATGTAACCCACCCGAACGTCCGGTTGAAGTTGAACTGCGACAAACGCGACATGGCGGGCAAAGGCCTCGAGTATAACTTCAACCTGATAAAGGACAAGCTCGGCCATACCATCCACGCCCACGATTTCAAGGACACAAACTTCGGCTACCAGCAACTGCTGAACCTGTTGGTAAAGAACAATCACAAAGGCTGGATCCTGATCGAAAACAGCAGCAAGGTCGATGACCGCGTCGCCGCCCTGATCGAGCAGCGCGAAATCTTCGAAAAAATGTTAGCAAACGCCCTGAAGGCCTAAGATTGTATATTGTATATTGTATATTGGAGTGGGATCGCCGCAGGCGATTCCGTTTAATGTGGCCGGTGTTATTTCGGGGCTTTCCATGTGACCGGCAGTGTGGAGTCGGGGTATGCCAGGCGATTGAAATTGGTGGTTGCTTTTTTGCCGAAGAAGTATCGGTCTGCGAAATCCAATAGTGCGTTCCAGTCTTGTTCGTTCTGGGCGTGGGCTCCCTTTCGCCAGTGCATTGCAATGTTATCGCCTGCACTAAGCCATTCGTATACGATCTTTGCTGCGCGGTGGGTGAGTTCGGTTCCGTAGGGATTGGCCCAGTAGTCGCCGGTAGCGTGGCAGTTGATCAGGCCTCGGGGGGCGATCAGCGCCTTGGCAAAATGCGCATCGAAGGGGAGCCTGGACTCGGCACCGGCGAATTGGAGGAATCGCGGGACCCACCAATGCTCGTGTTTGCCGATATGCACACCGATGGTCTGCGGTCTTTGGCCCGGTTCGAAGTATATCAAGCTGCCCGTGCCTCCGGTTCCCGAAGAGTTGGGGGCGGTGATGGCGATGCGCTCGTCATAGATACCTGCACAAAGGGCGGTCTTTCCGCCGCGCGAGTGGCCGGTGGCGACGACCTTGTCCATGTCGGCTAAGCCGAGTTTGTCCAATGCATCGAGCACGACCCGGTGTCCCCATGCCCAGACGGCGATAGCGCGCCAGTCGTATTCCGGATACAACGGATAAACGCCGGTGTTGCGGCTGTCGGGGTTGTCGGCGGCCAGGTCGGTTCGCTGAAACTCGCACAGCAGGTAGCCGTGTTTGACGGCATCGGGGCCTGCGTCGTAGCCGCGTCGTTCGCCGGCGACATATCCGTTCTTGATGATTGTGGGGTATCGTTTGATCGTGGCCGGTCGCGTTACCTCAAACCGGCATGGCGCACTCCTGCCGTTGCGGCTGATGGTCAGCGTGTACAACTCGCGTATGCCTGCACCCTCATAAAGCGCCTCAGAAGCGGTTTTGTCCACCTTTATGTCGGTGGGTCCGGGCGGCATTTGGCCGTAAAGATAGTGAGCTAACATTGCCTTGAGGTATTGCCGCTGCTCCTGCCAGTCGGCGACATTTCGAACGCACTTGCCGTCGGGCATGACGAAAGGGTCGGGCAGTCCTTTCTGTTGGGCCAGCTCATCGACCGACGGAAATATGTATTCAGCAGGATCGATCTTTCTCGGCCCGATGTACTTACGCGCGATAACTACGTCATCGATATACAGATGGTGTTCGCTTTTGGAGGTCCATTTGCCGCCCAGGTAGACATTGAGCCAGACGGCCTCGATCTTGAGTGTGTCGACATCGCGCATGCGGATGTCCGTCTTTTCAAAGGCCGGTTTGCCGTCGACCCACGCCCGGAGGATGCCGTCGTTTTTGCCTGGTGTGTTCATCTTTGCATACTGCTCGATGCAGTACCAGCGGTTGTTTTCGAGGTACCCGCGTTTTTCAATATCCCATATCCAGCTCGACCCGTATTGGCCTTTCATGTCCGCGTGATAGCAGTAGAATCCGACCGGCGTTTTGCCGTCGGTCTGCTTATTGAACTGTCCGCGAGCCGACCATCCGTTGCGTCCATTCGATGGTCGTCCGCCCCATCCGGCCCGGCCGTAGGTCCCGGAGATACCGGGCAGCTTGCCGCCGCCGGCGGGGTTCCAGTCATCGCCGAACCTGAGGTAGTAGCGGAAGTAAATCTCCTCGGGCTCGACGCCCGTGCGGCGTTTGAAATGGTACATAATACTCGCCCCGTAATGGCCGCCGCGATCGACCCTGATCCGAAGCGCCTTGCCCGCCAACGGCTCAAACTTTCGCGATGGATCGGACGAGACCAAATCGACATGTTCGGGATTGCTGCGCATACCGAACTGCTCATACCACGTGTCCGACTCGAAATCACAGGAAAAGACTGTTTCCTTGCTCTGGCGCTGGGCCGCCGAAAACGACACAAATAACCCAGCCCAACCAACAAGAAACACCCACACGGCCAAAAACCTTTTTCTGTCCATTGCAAAAACCCTTTCCTCAATCAGCTTATATGAAACCCTCATTATAATAAACGATTTTGCCCGTGGGGCACACCTTTTTTGGGGGGATAATTATGGGCCAAACCCAGAGCTTGAGACGTGTCAATTGCCTTGTTGGACCGGCCGGTGTGTTCAGCGTGAGTAAACGAATGGTTCGGACAATGCGAATTCAAGCAGTGTACGGGCGGGGATTTCGATCTGCCGGCCCCTGGGTCGCACCGGACCGGCGGTTCCCACGGTAACGCCTCTCCGTAATCCTCTCGATCCATATCTTCTGCCTGCAGATCGCGGCGTTCGCCATCGTGTATCTTCGCCTTCTGCGCGGACCAAAGTCGTTGAGACAGGATAGACAATTCCTCCGACCGTCAGGGACGTCAACTTAACCGTCAGCCATGGCCGCCCCGCTCGCCCCATCCTCCGTGTATGGGCCACTCGACCGGCGAGGACGGTGCCTTGTGTGACCAGCACCACCCCTTCAGCAACCAGATCGTTTGCAAGAACAGCCGTAAATATATATCCGGGCCCGTATACCTGTGAACTGATCCCGTCTATTGTCCAGACAAGAATCCGCGTTCCGGCAGGGAGCGTTACGGGTTCGGCCCGGTAGACCGATATATCTTCCCCGAACGCAGGGGCCCAGAGCGGCGCCGGTTCCACGAAAGTAATTGAAAGCACGTCGGCGAGGGCAAAGGTTGCGGCTCCCCAGATGAATTGAAAGTCTACGGTGTCTTCAGTGCTGCCGAGAAAGCGGCCCCAGAGGACCGATCCGTCGACCATCTCCAGCCTGTCGGCGTGTACAGTATCGTTGACACCACTTACGAATAATATCAGCCCCAAAACGGCCAGGGATAACATCCAATAATTGCGTTTCATTTTTCCGCCCTCGCTTTCCAAAGGCAAAAAACACATATCATCATCCGGGCGTTTGTCCCGGATACGAATAAACAGTTTCTTTATATTTATACGCTCAGGAAAGACCCAAAGGCATGACTTGGCTGTGTCACTTAGCCGGCGTCGAAAAAAAACGATCAGGCCGGGGGACTGAGTGAGGGTTATAAGGACTGGACTGATGTCAGGGGCGAATCAATGCAAATTCTCGGGATAGTGCTTATCGAACACCGTCGACAAAGGCGGCGCCTATGCGTTCAGTTGCGCCATGCGTTTTGCGGTGGCGGCGGTCTGCTTTCGCAGCACTGTCGGCGCGAGCACTTCCACCTGATCGCCATATCCTAATATCCACCAGCTTATCTCACCGAGACCGTCGACACGGAATTCCATTGTCAGCGACCCGTCGTCATTCCAGGTCGCCTTCTGCGTGCAGTGCCAGCGCACCTCCGAGACGTTTCGGGCCACCTTCGGGGCAAACCGCAGTTTGACATGATACAGCCTGCCCTCCGGGATCATCGACCAGGCCTTGCCGAGATAGTCGACGAGGTCGAATTTGGGCCCCGTGACAAATCTGCCGGTTTGAAGGTCAAGGGCCTCTATACGGTTGAGTTTGAACGTGCGGACGGTATCGTGCAAACTCGACAGCCCCACGACATACCATGCCCGATGATTGTAAAACAAATGATAGGGGCAAAGCATCAGATCTATTTGCTCGGCCTCGTAAAGTGAATTGTACGTCATCTTTACCTTGCGAGTCTTTCGAATTGCCTCCTGGAGTTGCGCAAAAACCCGGTCAAGCACATCCAGAGGCGCATGGCGGTCCGATTTGATGGAAATGCCCGCCAGGGATGCACTGCAATAGCGGCGAATCTCGGCGGGCAGATTGTTCTCGACCTTGAGCCCGGCCAGGAGAGCGGAATTCTTAAACGGCAGCGGCAGATGATTGCGTCCCTTGTGGACCAGAAGCAGAAGGCTTAAGGCCTCCTGGAGTGTCAAGTCCACCGAGGGAAGAAAATACTCCGGGTCGAGACTATAGCCTCCGGTTTTCGCATTAAAACGATATGGGACTCCGATTGCCTCCAACTCCTTCATGTCGCGAAAGAACGTCCGTCGGCTAACCCCCAGGAGAGACGTAAACTCATCCGCCGAGTAATTCTGATCTGACTGGAGCATTGTAAGGATGCGCACGATCCTGCTTATCCTGCTTAGTTTCATCGTATGCCTCTCGATTTGTCGCACTTGTGGGCCGGTCCCTGCAACCGACGATGCACCTTACTTGTTAATGTCCGATAATCCATTATAAACAGAACGATTTTACTGTCAAGGACAAGTGTTTCGCGGGAATGACAAGCGAATCTCGCACTTGGCTAAAATGTTAGTAAGCAAACAGGTTTTTTATTGACAATCCTTGCTTTTTTGCTACAATAGTGTTAAGCAAGGACGGTAAAGGCGGCCACGATGGGCATGGAGGTCTGATGATGAGAATGTTATCTTGGATTTCTTGAGGAAAACAATGATAAATAAGTGGTTTACAGGTTGTTTCAGGGCCGCGATCTGTTTGTGCGTTCTGGTTTTATTTGCCGTCGTACTTGCCGGGTGCAACAGCGGAACCCTTGCCGAGACCGCCGACGAGGTCAGGATACGGCACACTATTGACAACAGAACCAAAACTCAGCAGATACAGGATGATCTGGACGGTATATTTATGATGAAGGAGCCCGGCAGGCTCACTGAAATGTATGTAAGGTAATCTGCCCGTTACGCCCATCCGATGCTGACAGTTGTGATTTGTTGAGAGTCGAAAATCGTCAAATCTGATGGGAGATTGGTTGTTTGGACGCGATTGTTGAGTACCTGTATCGAATAAGCTTCCACGAACGTCTCGTCGTCTGCCTTGAACTCGTTCTCATAGGTATATTTGTCTACATAATTCTCAGCTTCCTCCAGGGTACGCGGGGCGAGCGTCTCTTCAGGGGAGTCATTTTCATAATCATCGTCGGCTCTTTGATCCTCAATCTTGTGGTCGATCAGTTCGACCTGGTGCGTGTGAAATATCTCTACAAGGGCTTCCTCATCGCTGTCCTGATCATTGCCGTCGTCGGTTTCCAGCCGGAGATCAGACGCGCGCTGATTCGCATCGGGCAGGCGGGTTTTCTCTCCAGTTCCCCGCAGCAACTGTCCAGGAGCGTGGAGGAAATTATCAACGCTGTTACGGAGCTTTCCGCCACCCGAACCGGAGCGATCATCGTTATCGAACAGCAGGTGGCCCTGGGCGAGTTTGTCGAAACCGGCGTACGAATTGACGCAAAGGTGACGGCCGATTTGCTGAAGACAATTTTTTACCCTGGTTCGGCGCTTCACGATATGGCTGTCATCATCCAGGGAGATCGCGTGGTTGCGGCGCGTGTCCAGTTACCCTTAGCCGAGGGAGACAGCTTCCATGGAAGGCAATTAGGCTCCAGGCATCGCGCCGCGGTCGGTGTTACCTCAGGGTCCGATGCAACGGTCATTGTCGTGAGTGAAGAAACAGGCATCGTCTCGCTGGCGCTGAACGGAAACCTCATCAGAAACGTCTCGGAATCGCAGTTGCGAAGACACCTCACGACCGCTGTCGTCGAGACCACCCCCATCGTTGAGCGCCTCAAGGAAGAACGAAAGACGCGCGAACCGGAGAAAAGTTAACGATTCAATAAATCCAAAAGCATGGCTGACATATTAAAAAAACTCGCTGCCGTTGTCTTTATCACGATGCTTATCTGGGCCTGGGCCTACCTTGCGCTCGAGGAAGAGATAGAGCAGACCGGCAGACTCGATATTTCGCCGGCGATTCGACAGGACCTCTTTGTCAACTTCAAAGATAGGCCCGCCCCCGTCAGCCTCAAGTTGACGATGAAAGGCCCGCCTGTGCAAATCGCCGAACTTAAAAAGCGACTGCGCGCAAGCGATGTCGATCCCGACAAGGAGCGCCTTGATTTCTTTTATAACCCCGAAAGTCAGAGCCAATCGGCGCCCGGATCCCACGAGTTGAGTGTTGTTGCGTTTCTTAACGAGAGCGACAAACTAAAAGACATAGCCGTTACCGTCGTGTCCTGCGAACCTGACGTAATCACCGTAGAGGTCGAAGAACTCATCTTGAAGCCGCTCACCATCCAGTGCCTTGACGAGCACGGCGCCCGGCTGGCCGATGCAACCATTGAGCCGGCGAGCGTAGAGATGTTTGTCCACGATGACTGGTCCGGCGATTTGTTAACGGCCACCGTTAGCCTCAGTGCCCCAGCGGCTGAAAAGGCCCGAAAGGGACCCGTCTCAGAGAAACCTTATATCGAGCTTGAAAACGGCAAGCGAATCTATTCCAAGTCGCCTGTCAGCATCAAACTTCCAACCGAAAGCCTCCTGCAGGACCGGGTCAGCAACCCCCTCAAGCTGGGATACATTTTCAGCAGGAATCTTCACGGAAGATACACCGTCCAGCTCATCAATGAAAATGACCTGCGGACCCTGCAGTATAAGGCCAGCGATCGTGCCTTTAAGGCCTACGAGAACCAGCCATATCATATCCTTATCGAGATTCACGACGGTGATGAAAACGCCCCTAACAATATCCAGCGTCAGATCATATACAACTTCCCCGAAGAGTTTGTGCAGAAAGGCGAAATCAAACTGGCCGGACCTCCGCATCCAGCCATTTTCAAACTCGTCCCCGTCCCCAAAAAACCCGAATGATTTTCATCCGGACATCGGCCGGCAACGGCGGGGCAAGCCTCACCCTACGGAAAGCGCGGTGTTTTTCATGGTCTGCCGGCAAATACGGTTTAGTTCTGGACTGTTGTTTCGTATCTCACGCCGTCGGGCACGGGGACGGGGACGACGACTGTTACGCCGTGATCACCCTCTGTTCGGCGTGATGAATCCACAGCCACGAACGCGGTATACGCCGACATCAGGCCGTACTCCAATGCGACCTGTTTGATCTCGCCGGGAAGATCGGAGTCGTTGTCCCGAGTCGTGCGGCTTGCGAGTTGTTCTATTTTCTTGCGAGCCCAGACGAATGCAATGCCCTGCTTACGAGGGAAGAAGTACCTTGAAAAACCTTCTTGATTGGGGCACTGTCTGGATATCTGTTTGGTTTCCCGGACCGTTCGATGTAGATATTTGGAGGAACTCGTATCAACATATTACCCGACAAATCTATCCATGAAACACCCTCCTTCAATAGTAACTCAGACTGTTTTCTGCCGATATAAGAAGCTACAATGAGTGGTATTACCTTTCTATCCGGGCACTCGTAAGATATGTTGCGGAGGATTTCGAGGGCGCGATACAGTCTTGATTTTATGGTGCTTAGCGGAGTATCGAGGGCTTGGGCGATCTCGGCGAGGCTCATGTCGTCGACAAATCGCATCACGACTATCTGTCGCTGCTCGCCGTTGCCGGTAAATCGCCGCGCCAGGGCGAGGACACAGTCGCGATACCTGCGGTAAAGCGTTTCAAATGCGTCAGGGTTCCGCCGGTTTATTTCATCAACCAGTTGCCGGTCGGTTTTCATCCATTATTCGGTCGGACGTTTTTTGAAGACGAGCACTATTGTTTCCGCTACCATCCATACTGCAAGGATTATTATCGCGCCGCCTATCACAGCAAGAAGCCAACTGCCTTTTTGGCAAAAGTCGATTTCCTTGAGTATAATCGCCCAGCCGGTGACGATCAGCATCAGAACGCATGGAATGCCCGAGACGATGAACTTGAGTCCGCCTTTTTTGCGAAGGTACATCGTCACGATCAAGAGCGCCAGCCCTGCTAACAACTGGTTGGCTGCGCCGAAGAGCGGCCAAAGCGTCAGTGCGCCTTTTCCGTTTGCGCCTGTTGCAAAGGCTAATCCCGCCGCCGTCAGGACCGCCAGAGTCGTCGCCGTCCAGCGGTTCTTGAGTGCGCCGATCTTCAGGTCGTTTGCGATTTCGCTTATGACGTATCGTTGAATTCTGACGGCGGTATCGAGAGTTGTGCCCGCAAATGAAGCGATAAACACACCCATGAGTGTCATTCCCACGACCTCGGGCAGGCCGATCATCTTTATCATGTTGGCGGCGCCGAGGACGACGGCAGCAAGCTTGTCGACCAGTCCTGATGCGGCGCTCCATGAGGCGTAGTGCTGCTGCCATGCGGCATGTCCGGTAAGGATTTGATCGGTCCCGGCGACCTTGTACGCCATGCCGATGCCGGCGCCGACGCAGACGATGACCAGTATTGCCAGGAAGCCTTCGATCAGCATGGAGCCGTATCCGATAAGGAGGCTGTCGTTTTCATTGTTGATCTGCTTGGGGGATGTCCCGCTTGCCACGAGTGAATGAAAGCCGCTGATCGCGCCGCAGGCGATGGTGACGAACATCAACGGCCACCATGTCGGGATATCCGTACCGGCGCCGACATGGTTAACCGCGGGCGCTACCATGGAGAGCTTTCCTGACAGCGCCGAAGCCGCAACGCCGACGATGAGCAGGCCCATCATGATAAACAACTGCCATGCATTTATATAGTCCCGCGGCTGAAGCAGTGTCGTTACCGGCAGCGTTGAGGCTATCCATGCGTAAATCAAAAGGATGATCGTCCACACCCCCGTAGATGGTATGCCTCCCACCGACTCAAACGTGAGCAGGCCGGGCGATTTGGCTTCTATGAAAGCCCCTATGGCGATGAAAGCGTACATCAGCGTTATGGCGACGACCGTGGAGACCATGATGCCTGCGCCTCGCTTGTAAACGGCTCGGCCGAGTCCTATCGCAATCGGTATCTGGAACCAGACGGGAATGACGGCGCTGGGGAACCGGTCGAAGACTATCGCGATCACCATGCCGAAGATCGCAATGACTATCAGCAGGACGAGAAAGACGACGATGAAGAATATGAAGCGGACACGCTTGTTGACGTATTGTGCGGCGACTTCCGAGATGCTCTTGCCCTGGTTGCGGAGCGAAACGACAAGTGCCCCGAAGTCATGAACGGCGCCGATGAAGATGCTGCCGAATATGACCCAGAGGACGGCCGGCAGCCAGCCCCAGATAATGCCGATAGCGGGTCCGACTATGGGGCCCGTGCCGGCGATGGACGTAAAGTGATGGCCGAACAGTATCACTTTCGATGCGGGGACGTAGTC
>JAGHBX010000475.1 GCA_021160785.1 Planctomycetota bacterium
AAAAAACAAAATCGCAAACAGAAAAATATGGAGTTGATTTATGAAACTGAAACCTTTGGATGACAGAGTCGTGGTAAAGCCCGAAGAGGCCGAAGAAAAAACAGCAGGCGGAATCGTATTACCGGATGCCGCCCAGGAAAAGCCGATGATGGGCAAGGTCGTCGCAGTCGGCGAAGGCAAGCTGCTGGACAACGGAAAACGCGCCAAGGTCGGCGTTAAGAAGGGCGAGATTGTGCTCTACGGCAAGTACGGCGGCAGCGACGTGGAAATCGACGGAACCGAATACAAGATACTTCGCGAAAGCGAAATATTGGGCATTCTCGAAAAGTAGAAATTGAAATCCCGGGCCGGCAAACAGCCGCCCCTGATACTGCGGGAGGTTAGCGGAATATGGCAAAACAAATGATGTTTGAAGAAACGGCAAGAGCGCATCTGAAGGACGGACTGAGTCAGTTGGCTGCGGCCGTAAAGGTTACGATGGGACCGACGGGCAAGAACGTGCTGCTGCAGAAGAGCTACGGCTCGCCCAAGGTCACCAAGGACGGCGTCTCGGTCAGTAAGGAAATCGAACTGCCCGAACCGTTCAAGAACATAGGCGCAAAGATGGTCAACCAGGTCGCCAGCAAGACCAGCGACGTGGTGGGCGACGGCACGACTACGGCGACGGTGCTTGCCGAGGCGATCTACACCGAAGGCCTCAAGTACGTCACCGCCGGCGTAAATCCCGTCGCCGTGCAGCGTGGCGTAAACAAGGCAGCACAGGTCGCCACCGAATATATCGCTTCGGTCAGCAAGCCCGTCAAGGGCCGCGACGACATCGCAAAGGTCGCCACGATCAGCGCCAACAACAACCTGGACGTGGGCGCCATTCTCGCCGACGCAATGGAACAGGTCGGCGCAGAAGGCGTTATCGAAGTTGAAGAGGGCAAAGGCGTCGAGTCGGAGCTGAGCCTCGTCGAGGGCATGCAGTTTGACAAGGGCTATCTGTCGCCCTACTTCATGACCAACGCAGAGACGCTCGAAACCGAACTGGAAGACGCCTACATCCTCCTGCATGAAAAGAAAATATCCAACCTTCGCGAGATGGTTCCACTGCTGGAAAAGATCGCCCAGGTGGGCGCCGCCCTCCTGATCGTCGCAGAAGACGTCGAAGGCGAGGCGCTGACCGCCCTGGTCATCAACCGACTGCAGGGCGTGCTGAAAGTCTGTGCCGTCAAGGCGCCGGGCTTCGGCGACCGCCGCAAGGCTATGCTGGAAGATATTGCCATCCTTACCGGCGGACAGGTCATCACCGAGGATCTCGGCATCAAATTAGAGAGTATCGAGCTTTCGCAATTAGGCAAGGCCCGGAAGATTATCGTCGGCAAGGACAACACCACCATGATTGAAGGTGGTGGCAAGAAAAAGGACGTCAAGAGCAGGTGCGACCAGATTCGCAACCAGATCGAAAAGACCACCAGCGATTACGACCGCGAGAAACTGCAGGAAAGGCTCGCCAAGCTCACCGGCGGCGTTGCCGTCATTCATGCAGGCGCCGCCACCGAGGCGGAAATGAAGGAACGTAAGGACCTTCTCGAAGACGCACTGCACGCCACCAAGGCCGCCGCCCAGGAAGGCGTGGTCATCGGCGGCGGGGTCGTATTCCTCAGAGCGATTGCCGGTGTGCAGGCCGCTCGCGCCAAGGCCAAGGGCGACGAGAAGGTCGGCTTTGACATCGTATGCGACGCACTGAAGGCGCCGACTCGTCAGATCGTGGACAACGGCGGCGAGGAAGGCGATGTCATCGTCGCCCAGTTGCTGGAAAAAAGCGCCAACATCGGTTACGACGCCAACACCGGCGAGTTCGTCAACATGTTCAAGGTCGGCATTATCGACCCGGCCAAGGTAGCAAAGACAGCGCTTCAAAACGCCGCATCCGTAGCCGGCCTGATGCTGACAACGAATGTTGTAGTCACCGACCTCAAAGACGACGACGTTGAAAACGCCGAAGTCGGTGCTGTAATATAGGTATTGTGATGGCCAAGCGGGACTACTACGAGGTTCTGGGCACGGGCAAGGGCGCATCGCCCGACGAGATCAAGCGCAATTATCGGCGCATGGCGATGAAGTACCACCCCGACAAGAATCCCGACAATAAAGAAGCCGAAGACAAGTTCAAGGAGTGCGCCGAGGCCTACGAGGTCCTCAGCGATCCGGAGAAGCGCAAACGCTACGATCAGTACGGCCATGACGGCCTGCGCGAATTCGGAATGCACGACTATTCGCACATGAACGTAAGCGACATCGGCGATATGTTCGGAGATATATTCGGAGATATATTCGGCTCGCGGAGGCGACGCACCGCAGGACCACGCGCCGCAACACGGGGCTATGACCTGGAAACGGCGGTTGAACTTACCTTAGAGGAAATCGCCGCCGGTGCCGAAAAGACCATCGAGTTTACACGTCAGGACACATGCCCGTCCTGTTCGGGCAGCCGCTGCGAAAAAGGCAAGAAGCCGAAGAAATGCCCGAGGTGCAACGGCAGCGGCCAGGAACAAAGGGCGGGCCTGGGAGGATTCTTCCAGATGGTCTCGACTTGCCGACAGTGTCAGGGAACCGGCCAGATCATCGCCCACCCCTGCAAGAAGTGTCGAGGCGCCGGAACGGCGTCAAAAAAAAGAACCGTCAGCATCAAGATCCCCGCCGGCGTTCACGAAGGTCAGGGTGTCCGCGTCGCCGGAGAAGGCGAGCCCGGACGATTCGGCGGACCCAGGGGCGACCTGTACTGCTATGTGCGGATCAAAAAGCACGATTTCTTCATACGCGACGGCAATGATCTTGTCTGCGTCGTGCCAATCAGTTTTACGCAGGCCGCATTGGGCGCCATGATCGATGTGCCGACGCTGAGCGGGAAAAGGCAGCTTAGAATTCCCGGCGGAACACAGCACGGCAGCATTTTTAGAATCAGGAGTGAGGGACTTACGGATTTGCGGTCCGGCAGGAAAGGCGACGAGCGGGTCCATATTACCGTAGAGATTCCCAAGCGTCTAAGCGACAGCCAGGAGAAGCTGCTGCGGGCATTCGCCGAGACCGAAGACAAGAATGTCATGCCGGAAAGCAAAGGATTTTTTGAGAAATTGAAAAAGCAATTTGGTGGCTGAAGATGATGTCGAGAACTCCCAGAAAAAAGAAGGAACCGCAACAGGAAAACTCATCGGGCGACGCTGCCGACAGGAAAATCGCCGAGCTCGAAGAGCAGCTCAAAGCGGTCACGGCTGAAAAAC
>JAGHBX010000160.1 GCA_021160785.1 Planctomycetota bacterium
CCGCAGCGTGGCGCCGAGGGTGGAGTACGCATCGGGTCTTGACGGCGACGATCCACGATGTGTGATTTCGATCATCGGCTGCACGGGCGACTGGTTCGGCGGCTGGGACGGTCTTAACGCCGGTTCGGCCGACAAGTTTATCACGACCGATCTTAAGGGAGGGCGCCTGCCGCAGGTCATCGACAAAGGCGAGCCGGCGGTTATAGTGTGTCACTGGCCGGGAGTCTATTACAACGGCGAAGAAATCGGCTTCAATATTTTCAAGGAGGTTGTTAAGAGACTTCACACCCGATACGACAATCTGATCTGGATGAAATTAGGTGAACTGTCGCGTTACTGGGCCGCACGAGAACTGACGCGAGTTGAGCGCAAGGGCGAGCGTATCACATTCAATGCGCCGTTTGCCTGCCCGCGGTTTACGGTGCGACTGACGACGAGAACGTCGACGCCGCCCAAACTGATCGCCGAAGGCTCCCCCGTATCGCTGCGTCGCGCCGGCGGCGCACTGCAACTGAAGAGCGGAACCTGGCATGCCGACCAAACGGGCGTAAACGTCTGCTTCGACCTGCCCAAAGGCATATCCACCCTGGAGACCTGATCGGCTCGTTGCGACGATTGCGATCCTGCTTGATAAGCCTTGATATTTGGAGGATTTTATTATGTTGGTTGGACGAAAGACGGTGGTGCTGTTTCTGGCGGTTGTGGTTTTGTGTGGGTGGAGTTGGGGGGCGACTTTTCGTGTTGGGCCGGCGGTTGTGGTGCAGGATGAGGAGTTTGAGAAGATTGCCAATTCCCTTGGGCCGGGCGATGAGTTGATTCTTGCCGGCGGGGTTTATTCGCAGAGCGGTCGGCGGGCGGTTACTGTTAAGGGGACTGCCGAGGCGCCGATTGTGATTCGGGCGGCGGACGGGGCTGATCCGGTGCTTACACGGCCTGCGGATGATATCGACCGACACAACAATATCGAGTTCGTGGACTGTTCGTATCTGGCCGTTCGGGGGATACACTTTGAGGGGGGGAGCAGCGGTGTGCGGTTTATTCGCGGACGTCATGTTACGTTTGAAAATTGCGAGATCAGCCGGACGGGTAATAACGCGCTGACGATGAACAGCGGCAATTGCGATTCGTTTGTTATTCGGGCCAATCATATTCATCATACGGGCCTGAGTACGCGCGGGCCAACCGAGGGCGAGGGGATGTATATCGGCGCGCACGACGGGCGGTATGTCACGACGAATACGCTGATTGAGGGCAATTATATTCATCACCTGCGCGGCACGAGCGGCGGAGGCAATGACGGGATCGAGATCAAGTTCGGGTCGTGGGGCAATACCATCCGCGATAATGTGATACACGATACGAATATCGGTCGGCAGTATCCCGGTATCTTTGTCTACGGCGGCGGCAAGGGTGTCAATGTTGTCGAGGGCAATGTGATATGGCGCGCCGGCGAGGGCATCCAGGTGGTGAGCGACGCCGTGATTCAGAACAATGTGATCTTCGACTGTTCGTATTCCGGGATTTCGGCCGGGCCTCATGCGGCGGTGAAGGAAGTTGGCAATGCGCGGATTGTGAATAATACGATTTTCAATAATCCGCGGGGCGTGCGGATTCGGTGGGGCGGGGCGAAGGGTATGGTGTTTTTGGATAATGCGGTGTATTGCCCGGGGAAGACGGCGATAGATGCGGGAGGGCTTGAGGGTGCACAAGTCAGCGGTAATTGCGTTGACGGTTCGATGCGCGGTGCGCAAATTGACGGCAAAAGATTCATTAAAGGGCCCAATGCGTTAGTAACCGACAATGACTTTCGTCTGGATGGGATTGTGATGATAGTGAGCAGTTCGGCTGAGTTGCGATCTTGTCTTTCAAGGGCCAGGGCCGGTTCCGTGATCCTGCTCAAGGGCGGTTCCTATACCGGCGGGATATACGTGAATGGACTTTCGGGGACCAAAACGAAGCCGATTGTAATCAAAGGGATGGATCCGACAAATCCGCCGGTGTTTTCGGGTGGTGGTGGTCAAGCGTTTCATTTGTCGGACTGCAATCATGTGGTCCTGGCGAATCTTGTGGTGAAAGGTTTTGCGAGTAACGGTATTAATATCGATGACGGCGGGACGTTTGAGACGCCTTCGACCTATATCACGCTTGATAATGTGAGCATTTTTGAAACGGGGCCGACGGGCAATCATGATGCGCTGAAGATGTCGGGCGTGGATCATTTTGTCGTGCGTCGATGTCGCTTCGAGGGCTGGGGCGGCTCGGGTATCGATATGGTGGGCTGCCACGAGGGCGTGGTGAGGGAGTGCGTGTTTGTCGGTCGAAAGAGTTTCAGTCAGTCCAACGGCGTGCAGATGAAGGGGGCGAGTCGCGGCGTGTTAGTGGAGCGGTGTCTGTTCAGGGATGCCGGGCAGCGGTCGATCAACTGCGGGGGCAGTACGGGCCTTGCATACTTTCGGCCGAGGGTGGGCGATTTCGAGGCGAAGGATATTACGATTGCGGGAAACCGCTTTGTGGGCAGCATGTCGCCGGTGGCGTGGGTGACCAGCGACGGAGGGCACGTGCATCACAATACAATTCTGTTTCCGGACAAGTGGGTGCTGCGGATTTTGCAGGAGACCCGCGATAAGCGGTTTGGCGCATGTCATGACGGTGTATTCGAGGAGAACGTCATTATTTATGACTCGCGTGTTTCGGTATTTGTCAACGTCGGGACGGGGACTGCGCCCGGGACGTTTAGCTTCAGGCGAAATGCGTGGTGTGCGGTGGGCGATGGGCGAAAGCCGGTTTTGCCGACGGTCGAAGTCGATGGGATTTACCGCGTACCTGTCGCACGGGACAGGATAAATCGTCTCACAGGCGAGGTGCACATAAGCGATCCGCGCGTGCGCCAAATGGGCACCGATGGTTATAGGCCGTGATCTTTGAGGTGGTGTTCGACTTCGGCAAATACACTTTCGACAGACACGGCATCGATTCGGTAGCGTGGATCGTTGCTGTCTATGGTGTTTCTCCTGGTCTCCGGGTCGACAGCGGCGACGGCATGCGGTTTGTCGTATGGCCGTATCCTCGAGGGATTGGTCGGACCGAAGATGATAATGACGGGCGCATCCAGGGCGTAGGCGATATGCGCAGGACCCGTGTCGTTGCTCACTACTAATCGGGCGCCGGCGAGCAGGGCGACGAGCGTGCCGATGTCCGTTTGGCCCGCCATGTCGACAATTGGGGCGCCCGCCAATTCGACCAGCAGGGCGACGGTTGGTTTTTCTGCGGCGACTCCGGCGGCAATAACGTCTACGTCGAACCGCTCGCTGATTCGGTCGGCAAGGGCGGCGAATTTCTCCACGGGCCAGCACTTGGAGGCATGCGCCGAGCCGGTTATAAGCACCACATAGTCGCGCAAGGGCGCATTGCGGTCCTGAAGCAATTTTCTGACTCGTTCGGCGGCCTGGGCTGTCGCAAAGAGATTGGAGTCGTTGGTGATCGTCCGGGCGCCTGCGGCGGCAAGAATCTTGCGATGATAATCGATAACGTGAACCGAATCGGCGTCCGGATCGATCTTGTCGGTATAAAACAGTGTTGCAAATTCCCTGGCGGTCTTCATGCCGAAGCGCCTTGACGATCCGGTAAGCCATGCGAAAAAGGCGGTTCTGAACAGCCCCTGGAGATCAAGGACCAGATCGAAGCGGCCTTTGCGAAGCTCGGCGAATAGTCGCATGAGAGCGGAAAATTGCTTCGGATTGCACCACCATTTGCCGAGGCGCCTTCGGTGGAAGATGATGACATCGTCAAGGCCGCCTATATTCTCCAGAATCGGTGCGAACTCCGGCCGGATGAACCATGTTATGTGTGCATCGGGAAAGGAGGACCGCAACGAAGCCAACACCGGCAGGGTCAATGCGATGTCTCCCAGGGCCGAAGGCTTGATGATCAGTATCTTGCTCGGATTTGAATGCTTCTTATTCACTTTTGGCGCGTTTGACCCTCACTGTCCATTGCGGAATTTGTCATGGCCAGCAGTCTGACGGCCACGGACCGCCTGACAAGATCGCGATAGATTCGTCGTCTTTGTGTCTTGTCAAGGCCCACCAGTTTACTGTAAACGGCAAAGGTACGCAAGTAGTCGGTTCGGTTAATAGCCGGATGATGCAGGACCGTGGAAGCGAGTTTGACAAGCGAGCGAAACTGATTGCGTCTCCTCCTGAAGCGGTATCGTTTGATTCCGTCCAGATCAACGAGGATTACCGGTGAGTCGTCGGTGGGATCGTGTTTTATCAGAAAGTTGGAGGCTTTTGCATCGCGATGCCAGAATCCGGTATTGTGCAGTTTTGCCAGGATATGAGCAATGCTCGAGGCGATCCGGCGTCTGGCTGAGGATTCGTGTTTGTCAATTTGCGGGAGGTGATCCTGCAGGAAATGGTAGAGATCGGCATCGGCATGTACGAATTGATAGACGTAGATACTCCAGATTGTGTGGAGTCCTTTGCGTTTTTGGAGTGCGGCAAGCGGCCGGGCCGTTGGGACGCCGGCGGAGAGGAGCGCTCCTGCGGTATTGAAATTTCTGACGGCTCGAGGCGGGGGTATCGATCGGAAGAAATTTTTCAGGCCGCTGCCGGTTTTCTGGGATTTGATGACTGCCCGGATGTCTTTGTCTCCGATACGGAGCGTTTTTAGAAGGACGGAATTTGTCCCCTCGGTCTTGAGAGTGCGCTCGGGATCGTCAAGCAAGGTCGGTGGAGTTTTAAGGGACGACCGCCAGTCATCCGGGGCAAATATCGCTCCGTCGGGCCCCTGAAGCGAAACGGATGCATGCCAGCCGTCGGTGAGTTTCAGCCGGGCGGTCTCGATACTGACTGTCGGATTCGTTCTGGGCATTGTCATTTGCTTTGCATTCTATCGTATCAACTTGCCCGAATAACCTGTGCGGGGGAAGGGATTAGAGTGCTTTTCCAACGGCAACATACTTCTCCAAAACCCTTCTCAACTCATTTTGATCGATCGGTTTTGATATGTAGTCGTCGCAGTCGGCCGCCATGCACTTGGCCCTGTCTTCGGGCATGGTATAGGCAGTGAGTGCTGCTATTGGTGTAGTTATTCCTTCTTCCCTCAATTGCTTTGTGGCTTCAAGTCCATTTAAGCCGGGCATCTGTATGTCCATCAGTATCAGGTCAAAGGAACCCTGACGAGCTTTTTCTACCGCCTCTTTTCCATTATCGACTATAACCACTTCAAGGCCATATCGTGTGAGAATCCTGTGAGCCAGAACTTGACAACCCTCGGAATCCTCGGCCAGCAGAACCTTGCCGGAGAATTGGAGATTATCCGTTATCGCAGATTCGGCTGCTGCATCTTTGGTCTGATCGCCCTCGCCCGACAATGCCGCCGGCTCTGCATTAACACCCGCCGGGATTACCAGAGAGAATACCGAACCTTTGCCTTCTGCGCTGGTAAAAGAAATATCACCGCCAAGAAGCCGGGCCAATTGCCTTGTGATTGTCAGACCCAGACCGGTACCGCCATATTGGCGGTTATGACTGCCGTCGGCCTGACTAAACGTATCAAATAC
>JAGHBX010000556.1 GCA_021160785.1 Planctomycetota bacterium
CAGTCGCCGTATACGAGGTCATCGGTATGCGTCATTATCTCGCTGATTACGACGTCTTCCGGCTGCAATGTATAGCCCGTGTCATCGGTGCCAGGAGTTCCGTTTACAACGCTGCTGGGCCGCCATCCGGGCTGCGAATCCCATGAATCCGGGGCAGCGTTACTGGCGGTATCCGGGTCGAGCTTATTGAGGGAATAGCCCATACCGTCTGTAATGGTAAACCAGGTATCGTTATAGTTAAAATCGTGTATCTCTGCGCCGAGTGCATCGCGCATGACAATCTCTTCGCCGTCATTGTCCAGACTGCCGGTATATGTCCCTGCGATGAGCGACGGCGATACGCCCGGATAACGGGCCTGGAACGCCGCCTGATTCTGGACTATAACGGCAAATTGCCCGGCACCAAGCCAGTAGTCGCCGAAGGTAAAATCTATACCGTCGGTAAAGGTAACGAGATTCAGATTGATAGCTGCACCGCCGATATTCTTCAACTCGATGAACTCAAAGTCTTCGTCTGTGAGAGTCTGGTCGCCGGCGGTATTTTTCTCCGCTTGCGTCGGATCGGTTGGGTGGTACATGATTTCGGTAATGCGCAGGTTTTCTGCGACCGGACCCACCGCGAAGACGGCTTCGTTCAAGGCACTCCATTGTCCGTTATCAAATGTTCTAACCTTCATAATTATGCTTTCGGTCAAGGCGAAGGAACCGGAATATCCCGTGGCATTGGGATTGATGGTCCCTCCGGGCAGACGGGGGTCTTGGCCATTGGTGGTGTACCAGACGTTTTCCGGTGTTATCACACCGGCGGGAGTTTTGCCAACCAGTTTGGGCAGTACCAGCATGTCAGAGCTGGTTGGAGAAAAGTTAATGCCGTGAATCGCCAAAACGTTGGTCCCGATTTGCAGCCGGGATAATTTATCCGTCACAGGAAAAAGTTGATACGTGTCAATTGCGTCATGGTTGCTTGCAGTGGCAGTGCCGGGTGTTGCATTAATAATATTATTGCTGCGGGCCAGTTCCACATCGTAGCCGTTCAAATAGGCGATGAATCCGTCATCGTATTTCATATACAGATCCAGTTCTTGGGGCGTTTCTATGCCGTCATTTTCAAATTCGATGCGACAAAAAACAGAATTCGAGCCGTTATACATATCCGCTTCTACGTCCGTATGAATCCAACTACCGTAGCCACTACTTCGTTCGTAGCCCACACCCGTAGTGGTCGTGCCATTTGTCCAGGAAGAATCCGGCGTAAATGCAGTCTCTGTCCATGTGAGTCCGAGGGAATCATCCGTCGGTACATGCGCTCGAACCGAAACATACTCATCCACATATATTTTATCGTTGTAGGTTTGCGATTGCGACAGGGTGAGGGAAAATACGGCATTATCTTCGACATGGCCGCCATGTTGACAAGAACCATTAATATAGAATACCGGTACATCGATGTTCGGATACAGATCTCTATTCTTGAGTTGATTAAGAACTGTCTGTGTTCGCCCGGACAGAAACGAATTGACCAGGAAACCATTCACTTCGTCCCACCAATCCGCCTTGGTGTAGGGATTGTCCACACGATCAGGTCGTTGGTCGCCCCACCGAGCTGACTCTCCAATGATCGCAAGGTCAATTTCCGATGCTCTTTGCTGGAGCAGCGCCACGGCATTGGAAGTCGTCATAGCCCCGTCGTTGAAGAAATGCTTGTGGACACGATCGGCAAAATGCATTCGGTATTCCGGGTGCACCATCATTTGTTGGTGAAGCCACTGGGGATTAAAGTGTCCTATTTGCTGACCGGCGCTAAACCACCCGGTACGATCTACGCCGGTTGACAACATTGAGTGTTCTGAATCATAAGCAAAGAAAACCCAGCCCTGGCGGATTTGGGATCTCCGGTCCCGAATGGCGTAGAAGTTATTAGCCGCCGTGCCGCCGAGCGTAATCGGTGCATCTTGATTACCTGCAAAGAAAATATCAGTCATATAATCAATCAGGTTATCGATATCCACATGAACGGGGAGACTCGGATCATCGTTGCCATTGGCGTCTTTTCCCAGCAACGCATAATACTTCGCGTCCGTTTCCAAACCATTATCACAGAGATGCCACAACTCGTTCCACTTTTCCAGCGAACCATCAGTATACGATGTTCCATAGTTATCTGTTTTGATAACATCATAAAATTCAGTATAGCCACCGAAATAGCTTGACGCATACGAGGCTTCAGATCGCTCCTGACTCTGGTAAATCCCCCAATACTGCCCGTTCAAATAAAGATGGTAGTATCTGCTGCGTGTATAAGGCCGCCCCATTTCCCGCTGCAGGTCGCGTGAATAAACATCGCGAATAAAGGTATTTCTGTGCCCAGGGTTGGAGCTGGTGTTGCTCCATGCGTAGTTTTGGGCGGTGCGCAGATCAAGATTGTCAAATTCATCCACACCCTCGTTTCCAAAAACTGGGAACCTGAGCTCGCCGGGGCCATAACCGCCTTTAAACAGCAACCGGAACGAATGCTTGGGATTGTGGTCGCCCCGGCTGAAGGCGCCCCGAATGCGCAGGCCGGCGTTGATCTGGAATCCTTTCGTGCCGTCAGGATTGATCAGCTCTGCTGAAACAGGTCGCTCCCACATGATACCTTCCCTCGTGGCATTGACGTAGATACCCACGCCCGGGTCCGTAAGATTTGCCATGTCCGTCACCAGTGATATCGAGGGTATTTGTTTCATTGCTTCTAACATCTGAGGACCATACTCGGAATGATTAACGATGTCTGGATCCATACCGTAGTCAAAAACCTGTCCATTAACGCTGCTGGCCGGCCAACCGGGCGGAGTTTCGCCATTGGGTGACTGTGTGATGGCCTCATCAAGAAAGATATAGGTTTGTGTATCCACATCTGTCGCCAGCCAGTCTGTCTTAAAAGCGGCTGCACGGAGACACGTAATTGAATCTATGTGAACCGGTGATGTGTAGCTGTTTCCATTCGAAAGCGTTGGTGTGCTTCCGTCAAGAGTATAACGTATCAGGGCATCTGCCGTCTCGGTGGTAATAGCAACATCAAAAGTCTCGCCCACTTCAAAAAAACCGCGATCAACACTGAATTTCGTATCGCTTACAACCCCGGTAAAGGCAGCGCTGTTGCTTTGCCATGGAGTTGGTGTAACTAAATAATTTTCAATGCCATTGCTTCCGGTTCCATAAGATATATGCCCCCGCTGCTCGGGAAATTCCGGCGTGAATTCGGAAATGATTGTAACTCCATCTACATCAACAAGGGCTAAGTATTCACCATTCTGACTGAGCTTGAAGTTAGTATGCAAATTCCCAAGATCATCAATAAATGGGTAGTTGGCCGGGTGATCTTCAATCGTCTTTCCGGATGCCCAGATAACACGATAACCGCCAGATGCAATTGAAACATCAGGAATACGCCATTTGGTTAGATTCTCAGCGTCATCGGTAAGATACAAACCATTTAGTGAAATTGAATTCTGGCTGTCAGGATTATGGATTTCAATCCAGTCAGAATACTCCGGTTTGCCGTTGACTGTAGTATGGATATTTTGCGAACTGACAAACGGTACATGGGAATTGACCGCCATAAACTCACTTATCATCAGGGGATTGTCCCGAACGAGCCAATCGCGACCAATAAATGTATAATCAAACAGATTGACCTTACCATCTTCATCAATATCCCCCGCCAGAGAAATTCCCTCCTCAAGCCAGTCACCCGCCAAAATCAATAAATCATTAAGGCCCACATAACAGTCACCATCTATATCTCCGTCAAATCGGAGTCCCACACAGGGCGGCAGAGGAACCGATCGGGTAGTAAAACTCCAGACCGGGCCGGTTTCCACATTGTCCGGATTGCCGAGATCGCCTGTTGCCTCGTCCACCCGCCAGAAGTAGTCTGTCTCATTCGCCAGCGATTCCGGATGCTGATAGGTTTCCGTGGCAACCGGCAGCACAATCGCACCCGGGTCGGTCGGCAAGGCGTTGGTAACCCAACTCTCATCCGTACTGAAGTAAAGCACATGCTCGATAATATTCGAGTCTGAACCGGAACGCCACTCCAAGGTCGGTTCGGCATTGATCGACACGTCCACGGCGCCATTGGACGGGCTGACCGGTTGAACATAAGGTTTGGGGTTGCCGAGATAGACGCTCGGATTGAAGTTCAATCCCTGGTAATAGTCGCCACCGCCGCCAGCCCAGCGATTGATGCTCATCGGGCGGTTCAGCGAATCGCCAAAGCCTGTCTTTGTCGCCGGCTGACTGCCTACCAAAACATCGTCGACATACAGCGACATCACGCCATCGATATCGAGATCGGCACCGTAGGCGCCGGCGTATAGCGAGTTTCCCTGAGTGTCGAAGACACCTGTAACGTGATACCACGTGTCTGGCACAATGTCCATGCCGAGCACAGAAGCCCCGTCGCTCAGGATAAACTGAATTTGA
>JAGHBX010000538.1 GCA_021160785.1 Planctomycetota bacterium
GAAACTCCGCCAAATGTGGTGGGCGATATTCGTGTCGCGGTCGACGTAGTCCCATCGCGTGTAGACGAGCATTCCATCGTTGTCGACGCTGGGTTGCCATTCGTGCGTCTCGTGGAAGCTGATGCAGATGATGTCGCTGCCGTCGGGCTCCATCGAATACATCGTATAGACCGGGCAATGTCGCCCGCAGCGGAGGTAGCCTCCGCGACGCTCTGTGATGAAAACAATCCGGCCGTTGGGCAGAAAACACGGGTCGAAGTCGTCGTTGGGTCCGCCGGTCAACTGCACGAGCCCTGAGCCGTCGGCGTTGACCTTGAAGATATGGTAGCTGATTTCGGGACCCCACTCGTATGCCTCTTTGCCGCGGTATTTTTCCCAGGCCTTCGCCTGCGTGTAGGCGAAGAGAATCGTCTTGCCGTCGTACGACACCTCGGGCGAAAGAAACGCGCCCTCGGAAAGATTGTCGCCGGCCAATCGTCCACGCTCGACGGTCGAATCTTCCAGCACATTGGTCAACTTCGGATTGCCGCCGAACGGATCGGACAGGACAAACAGCCCGCCGCCCGGCCTGGCGTTGCAGCCGTAGTACTGATCGCACATGTGGAAGACGCCGACGGAGTCGTGCCGCTTGATGAACAGCAGCTTGTCGAAGTCCAGCAGCGGATTGGCAAACGCAATCCGACGCACGAGCCGGCGGGCATCGAGATATATCCCCTTGCGCGTGTCGTGCGGTATGTTGCCGGCGATTTCGAGTGCGGCCAGGCGCATCCGGAGCTTTTTCAAATCGGCGCCGGCCGACTGCAACTCTCTGGAATCGCCATCGCGGCGGAGACGCTCCAACAGCGATTTGCCGCGCTGGACAATCGCTTGCGTATGCGCCAACTCGAATGAGCCTGTCATTACCTTCGGCGGGACAGCCGAATCGACACCCGCCGGAAGGGTCCCGGGATAAGAGTGCCGGCCGACGCTCTTTTGATCGGCGGGCTTATTCAGGGCGATGTTTTTTTGAGGCTCGTCCGCCGAATATACTTCGACCTCGTCGAGGGTAAAGGAGCACTTGCCCGGCACCTGCAATCGCACAATGCGGGCGGTAATGTTTTTGTCTTTCAGGGAGACGATAAGCGGCTTGTTTTCCTTGACGCCGTAAAAGGTCTGGCCGTCGTGTTTGTAGACCTGTTTGAATTTGCCGTCGGCTCCTGCGACGAGTACGCAGATGTTTCGCGTGCGAGGCGCGGTGTTGCCGTCGGTGCGGTTGAAGATAACGATGCGGTCGAGTGCGTATTCGTTTTGCAGATCGACCTGCCACCAGGGGTCCTGCTCGCTGCTTGCGGTGTGGAAGCCCCATCTGCCGTTCTTGATCCCGTCGCAGGCGCCGGCGGCATCCTGGGCGGTGGTTACGCCGTGGGCGTTTACCTTGGCGGTGGGTTTTCTCGCAGGCGACTGCTTTGCCGATTTTGCGGGGGCGAACCGACTGTCCTGGTCGATCCAGTCGGCCTCGATCAACTCGCGCATCGAATCGCCGAAATTAATTGTACGGGCGGGACTCAAACGGGGTGAGAGGACAAAAACAGCGATTACCAGCCACGAACCGGTCATGAATGTGCATCGTTTCATTTCGTCATTCCTCAATAAGGTCGCAATATCCCAAGTATACCACAAATCGCCCGGATTTCAACATTCATAACAAAAATGTAGCCCTCATTGCTCGCAAGGCTTTTTCCTGCTTTCCCTTGCAATAACGACTGGGATGCCCATAATAGTATGTAGTCCAAATCTTTTCAATTAAGGCGCTATTGAAACGATGAACAAGAAGAATGTTTCCGGTTTCACACTAATTGAACTGCTGGTGGTCATTGCTGTTATTGCGCTGCTGCTGGCTATTCTGGTGCCGACGTTGAGCATGGCGAAGGAACATGCCAAGCGGGTGATATGCTCGTCGCATCTCAAGTCGATTGGCCTGGCGCTTATCCTGTACGCCGATGCCAACGAGGGAAAACTCCCGCAAAACGACGACTCCGGTCATCCATACACCGCCTACCGGGGAGACAAAGACTACGCTTTGCACCCCACCGGACGTACGCCAATGAAACTGGGCTGGCTGTATGAATCAGGGCTCATAGACGTACCGCAGATTTTCTATTGCCCTTCCAACAGGCTGGACTGGCTCAAGTACGAGTCCTATACGCAGCCTGGTGAGTGGGGCACCCTGCCGCAGGACTACAACACAATAAACGGCAGCAACAACTGGGTGCGGTCTGGGTATTCTTATTACCCGCAAAGCACCGAGAAAGATGCAAGCCGGCTTCCGTTAGTTGCCGAAAAGCATGAGAAGATCGACCGCAATAAAACCGTCGTCACCGATATCATCTGGAACTTCGACAACCTCTCGCATCAGGTCGGAAATCGTCCGAGGGGACTAAACGCGCTGTTCGGCGACGGCCATGTCAACTTCAGCATCAGCCCCGAAGCCTTCGATCCCGCTCTCTGGGGGGACACAGTCCGCCCCGGCTCGGTCGAGTTTCGTACGATCCTCAATCTGCTTAGACCATAATCAGGAGATGTGTTCCTTATACAGGAGGGAAAACAGTGAAGAATATAGTTGCCACAATACTAATCGCCTTGTCGGTTTTGACATTCTCGCAGTCGCTCTTTGCCGAAGACCTCGCTGTATTAGGCGCCGAGATTGACGGTGCGCCGCCGCGTGATATGATGAAGCGCTATCTGCTAAACGCCGCAGAGCAACTGCAGTTGCAGTGGCAGGCCGAGTATCGTCAGCGCACGACGGGCGAGCAGATCGCCGAATACCAGGATCGTCTCAAGGCAAAATTCACCGAAGCGCTCGGCGGTTTTGGCGAGCGGACGCCGCTCAATCCGAAGATCACCACCACACTTCAGCGCGATGGGTACGTCGTCGAAAAGATCATCTTCGAGAGCCGGCCGGACCATTATGTTACCGCCCTGCTGTTCTTGCCCGACAGCAATCGCTTCAGGAAGCCTTATCCGGGCGTGCTTATCCCCTGCGGCCACAGTCAGGAAGGCAAGGCCAACGACCTCTACCAGCGGGCGGCAATCCTCATGGCCGTAAACGGCATGGCGGGGTTTGTGTTTGACCCAATCGACCAGGGCGAGCGGAGCCAGATCTTAGACGAAAACGGCAAGGCCCCGATGTGGGGCACGCGATCGCACACCATGTTGGGCGTGGGCTCTATTCTGTTGGGTCAAAACACCGCAGGCTTTGAAATATGGGATGGCATGCGGGCGATCGACTATCTCCAGTCGCGTCGCGACATCAGGCCGGACAAAATCGGCTGCACCGGCAACAGCGGCGGCGGCACGCAGACAGCATACTTCATGGCCCTGGACGACCGCATCGCCGCCGCGGCGCCGAGTTGCTATATCACGAGCTTTGACCGGATTCTCAACACTATCGGCTGTCAGGATGCCGAGCAGAACATCTTCGGCCAGTTGGCCTTCGGTATGGACCACGCCGACTATATCATGATGCGGGCGCCCAAACCGACGCTGATCTGCTGTGCGACGAAAGATTTCTTCGATATTTCCGGCACGTGGGACAGCTTCCGCTACGCCAAACGCCTCTATAGCCGCATGGGATTTGCCGAGCGCGTCAATATCGTCGAAACCGACAACAAGCACGGTTTCTCGGTCGAACTGCGACAAGGCGCCGTCCGCTGGATGGCGCGATGGCTGCGCAATACCGACAAGCCGATCGTCGAATCGCCCGACCTCCAGCCGCTTGACGAACAACAGGCGTGGTGCACGCCAAAGGGTCAGGTCATGCTGCTGGACGGCGCGCGATCGGCGTTTGATATCAATATCGAACGCGAAAAGCAACTCGTCCGGCAAAGAAAACGAATCTGGGGCAACGCCGACAAAACAGACGCGCTCCGGAAGGTCCGCACGATCACAGGAATCCGAAAACTCAACGACCTGCCGCAGCCCGGCATCGAAGAGGCAGGATCGGTCAGCCGCGACGGCTTGACAATCGACAAACTCATAATCGCACCCGAAAAGGGCATCTATCTGCCCGTGCTGAAGTTCACCTGCGGCGAGGCGCCCTGCACCGGCATTGTGCTTTACCTGCATGAAGACGGCAAAGCCGCGGGCGCCGCATCGGGAGGAGCCATCGAACAACTCGTCAAATCCGGACACACGGTCTTCGCCGTCGACATCCGCGGAACCGGTGAAACAAAACAGACCTCGCAGCGCTACGGGGCGCCCTACTTCGGCACCGACGGCCAGGATGTCTACGCCGCTTACGTCATGGGTCGTTCCTATGTCGCCATGCGGGCCGAAGACATCCTCGTCTGCGCCCGTTATGCAATCGACTCGGCAAAACCAAAACCGAAGCATGGTGTTGAACTTATCGCCGTCGGAAATGTCGGCGTTGCCGCATTGCACGCCGCCGCACTTGCGCCGGAAGTCTTCAAGTCCGTCAAACTCAGCAAGACGCTGCGGTCGTGGTCCGACATCATACATTCTAAGATATCGAACAATCAGCTCATCAACACCGTTCATGGTGCGTTGACAAGTTACGACTTGGGCGATCTGGCCGCGCTGCTCGGCGACAAGATCACAATATGCCAGCCCGCCGACGTCTCGGGCAAACCGATTGAGAATTGACTTTGGAGACTACGGTCGGAATATGGATGCAGTCATTACCTTACGGGCGTTCGGGGACAATTTTATCTACCTGGTTCGGTATGAACCGGGCCAAGCGATTGCGGTCGATCCGGGCGAAGCGAGCGGCGTATTGTGCGCCCTTAAAGAACACGATCTGACACTTACCACCATCCTTGTTACGCATCATCACTACGATCACTCGGCGGGCATAAGCGACCTCAAGAAAAAGACCGGCTGCAAAGTCATCGGTCCGGACAAACGGATACCCGGCGTCGATCAGATCGTAGAAGGCGGGCAGACTATCACGGTGGACGGATTGAAAATTGAAGTAATCCCTACGCCGGGCCATACGCAAACGAGTGTGTGCTTTCTCGTTTGCCCTTTCGGCGACAATCCGCACGGCTTGCTCTTTACGGGCGATACGATGTTCATCGGCGGTTGCGGCCGGGTCTTTGAAACGGATATGCAGACAATGTACGACTCGCTCCGGACGCTCGCCTCATTAGCCGACGATACGCTGGTGTATCCCGGCCATGACTACACCGAGGAAAACTACCGCTTCGCCCTGACGATGGAGCCGGACAACGAAGCCGTCAAAGCGCAATTAGCCCGAATCCAGAGGAACCCCACGCCGCCTTCAACCATAGCACAGGAAAAAGCCACAAATATCTTCATCCGTGCAAACGATGCGCAAGTCTTTGCTCAACTGCGCCGCAAAAAGGACGTGTTTTAGCATAGCGGTGGGCTAAGAGCCCACCCTACAAATACCGCGCACCTTAACCCACTCAAAAATGAAGATTCATTGCAACCATGAACCAGCCACATTGGCAAGGTCTTCCATGTTCACTTGACAATCTCCCGTCAGGTCCGCATCAGGACAAATTCGGTACGCATAGGTCAATCCCGATCCGCTCGGGTCCCCGGCCCCGTCGTCCCCCACTAAGACATATCCGTCATAAACGCCCAACCCCTCACCGAAATGCGACCACATTGAAGGATTGGGGTCTTCCACGCGCGCCATATCCAACCAGCGCACACCATCCGAGCGATAGATATGCACGAAACTATTGTAAAATATCCCCGCCCGTGCTGCGACTACCAGCATATCCCCGGATACTGCGATACATGTACCGAAGCTGCCACCCCCTTGCGATGTACCGGAATCATACGGTACAAGCATCCCTACGTAATCGGCGCTGGATGGGCTGTCTGAAATGTGATACAAGAAAACCGCACCAGCCGACGGGCCCCCAAGCTGGTTGTCACCACGTCCCGGAGATCCGATAAAAACCATATCCCCCTTGATACACACCGCGGCCCCGAAATTGTCGGCTTTCTTCCCGCCCGGTGAACCCGCCAGGATCGCTGTCCGGTTCCCAATGGATGCGACGGTTTTTACCGCTACAGCGGCACCGAACAGATCACCGCCCGTCAGAGCCGGCGGTCGCAAACGAAATCCCTCGCTCCATCCCTCACCGCCCTTATTGTACAGGTCATCCAAGGCGCCATCCAGCGTGATACTCTTACCATAGAGCGATAGCGGCATCAGCATTAACCACACCGGCAAACACCAGCCAACAGAATGAAAAAGTTTCTTTCTCATTGCGTGAACCTCCCATGTAAAGCCAATCATCCACTTCACCTGCGGCTTCCCGAGCATCGGGACCACCCGATGTGAAATAGCATGCACATCACCACGAATAATTGTTTCCACCACAGAAACTAATTCGACGCAGCGGCGACCTTTGGGGAGTTGCTTTCCCGGCGAGTCACTTCGACTGCACAAAGAGCGGGATTGCCCTGTCCGGGTACAATATCTATCACCAGATCACGATCCACACGGATACCGCCAAATCCACATATAAGTTTCCCGGGGGCGCCGGCGGGACTTTCTATAGTCTCGATCACCTTATCCACCGTCCTGCCTTGCAGCTTTATATCAAAGGCTAACTTGCCCTGTTTGGCGGTTTTGGCGTCGGTAAAATACAGACGTACATCGTATTCGGCAGGTGCGTCTCCTTTGCCCAGCAGAGGCAACACACATTTCTTCAAACCCCTGGCATACGAAGCGAAAAGCCACGGCTTGTCCGCACCAGCCATCGCCTTAGATTCGTTGTAAGTGTTGACATAACCGCCGCCATCACGGAACTCCGTCGTTAACTTCATAGAAAACATCAGCGCACTGCGATCACTCGACACGCTGGGCCTGGGATAGCCAATCCACAAAGTGCCGTCGTCTGCCCGCAGGTCGCCCGGTGCGCCCATGTTGACCGCCATATGCTTTACGGGCGTATTCGATCCGCCCGCGCTGTAAATGCTCCACCGCTGATGGTCGGGGCGCGGCTCCAGAACCACCGTACAGACGATCGGGAACAGGCAGACGCATCCGGCGCTTGCTTCGGGCGCCAGCACCAGGCCGTCGGCGGGTATTGCATTGATCCAGCAGCCCAACCGGTGGCCTGCAAAATGCCGTATTCCGCTGTCGTCCCGCAGGTCGTAATAGCTCGTGTAACCCGACCGCAACAACAGCATATCCGGACAAGCCGATATCGCCCCGCAGTGATGGCCCGGCCGCAAAAACTGCCACACCGTCTCTGCGCCCGTCAACGGATGGGCCCGCGTGATCTGCCTGCCCGTCTTCAACTCGAACTTCCAGGGCTCGGCAAGGATCGTATCGCCGATTATCACAGGACGATGACGATAGTTGGCGTCCTTCGCCCACATCACGTCGCCTGTCCTGGCGGAAAGCGCAACAAGCCGTCTTTCACTGAATTCGCCCCTCATAAACTGCCGCCAGTAATGGCCGTTGGCATTAGCGCCGCAAAGAACAACAGTACCATCGCGATACATAGCACCAAGCTCGCCGCCGCCGATACCGATCCGGCTGCAGTCGGTAACATCAACCGCCCTTTCCCAGAGCTTACCGCCCGTCCGAGCATCCAGCGCAACAGCCAATCGCAAATCCATCGCCTTAACCGCTTTAGCGGCTGCTTTGGCGGCGTCACCCTTTAGATTGGCAAACCGCGACTTGTCCTGTTTCAAAAACGCTTCCCGCTGCTCGGGCGAAAGTGAACTGTCCACGAAGAACATCCACCCATCACCGATTGCGATGGTGAGATCAGCAATGTTCGTGCCGCCATAGCTCCATATCAGCCTGCCGCCGTCAACATCATAGGCAAAAACTTTGCTCGAAACACCCTGCGCCGTCAATACGCTTCCATACAGGATGCCATCGACATACGCCGTATAGCCCCACTTGCCCCGCGATCCATCTGCGCCGGCAGGAACTTCGTATGTCGCAACGGTCCTGCCGGTTTGTGCATCAAGCCGCAAACACTCGTCGCCCACCCCGACAAAGAAGCTGTCGTCGGATGCAGCCAGGTTGCCGCATTCAACTTTCTTCAGGCGATCGCGCATGGCGCCTGCAATCTCGCGTTTCCATTGCAGCACGCCGTTGTAGGAGTCATACACCATAACATTGTTTTCGCCCTGTATGAACATTCTCCCGTTGACCGCCAGAGGCGCCGCGGCGGCGTTATGTCGGTTCACCATCGGTGCAGGACCGGGATCGCCAAACCACAACAAGCCCAACGGCCCGCTGACACGCCTGTCGTCGCTGCACGTCGTATTGCCGGGCTCGGCATACTGATGTGTCCATTTGCCCGCGCCTGCAAGCGCTCCACGCTCAAGAATCGCCCACCGGCCGTTTGTCTCGCTGATTTGACATTGCCCCAGGTCCAAATGCCGCATCCATCCGCTCAGGTCCGCCGCTGCAATCACTTTGGCGTTGTCCGGCGCACCCAGACACACGACCCCGCCGCATGGTTTGAGGTGTCCGGCAATATCGGCGGCATCACAAGGTATCTTGCCCGTTATGAGCAGACTGTCGGAGACAATGAGATTTGCAAAGTAATTCGAATACGGCAGATCGGACAAATCGCCCCTGTCAATAACAACACGCTGTCCATACAGACCCGCTGCATCAAGCGCTTTTCGCGCAGCCTGTACTTTCGCCGCATCCGGCTCCACACCGATAACGTGCAGGTCGGTTCGCTTAGCTAATTCGTATGCTAATCTGCCCTTCTCGGCGCCCAGAACAAGGCAGTATCCCTTCCGCACACCGCTGACATCGATAATTGTTTCCGCCGCCCGTGCATAAACATCACTCAGCTTATCGGCCCCATAAGGATTCGCAGCTACCCTGTCCATCGCGGCCGGCCCGGCTGTGTCGCCCTTCCTGGCCCGATCACCCGCAAAGCAATATACCTTGCCCTTATCTGTACTGACAATCAGCCGACTGTCCGCAACCGCCAACCCGCGAGCCTTGCCCTCGACATCGCCCGACCAGTCAACCGAGCCGGTCTTGCGATTCAATCCGCAAACCTTGCCGGCGCCTCCCACAAAAACCAGATCGTCCGTAACAATCAGTTCGGCATCGCTGTCGTTAGCAACACGCCAGCGAATCGTCGGCTTGATCTTCTGGGCATTATGCCGCTTCAACTCCTGGCGCGCCGCGTCGAGATCCTTGCGGAGTTTTTTGAGCTTGTCGCCGCCTGCACTCCGCACACTGCTCTGCAATCCCTTAACCTTGTACTCCAGCGAATGTCGCTTGCGGCTGGCTTCGGCGTATGCGGTCCGGTCCATCGCCACAATCTCTCTGCCCGTCGCCAGGTACGCTTCGGCTCCCACAATCGCCAGTCGCCTGCCCGGAAACCAGCCAAAACCGCTTCTGCCGCTGTTTTGATCCAGGGTCAGCAGATGATGCTGCGTGCCGGTATAGACCTGCTCATCAGCAAGCAGCGCATAAGTCCCGCCGATCACGCCGCCCGACGCCTGGCTGCGCCACCCGATGCTCGGTTTGAAGAGCATCTTCCCCGTCGCCTTGTCAAAGGCGCCCGGAAGCGCACGACCACAGGGAATAAACAGCTTGTCGCCGGCCGCTAACATATAGCCCTGCGGTGAAAACTCATCGCGATACGCCCCTCCCTGGCTGATCGTATCATTCTTCCATATCACCTTGCCGTCGGTTGCATCAACGGCATACAGATAAATGTTATCATTCGGAAATATCCCGGCCCCAAAATATGCCATCCCCTCATCGATAACAACACCCGTTCGAATGGGCCATCGCGAAATCATTCTGCCATGCCCCAGAAGCTTTTCGTTATTGGGACCGCCGCGCAGTTTCCAGACGACACTGCCGTCGGCGGCATTTAAGCAATAAACAAAACCGTCATCCGAGCCGACATACACCTTGTCCTCGCACACCGTCGGCGCCAGTCGCACGGGCCCACCGGTAAAGAACGACCAGCATTGGCTTCCGCTTGCCGCGTCAATCGCATACACCTTGTCGTCAACGGACGACCCGAAATAAACCTTGCCGGCGACAGCCGCCACCTGGAATGCGTCATCGAACATGACGCGGTGCCGCAGATAAAACCCCTCACGAGGCCGTTCGGCGGGTCCGGCCCACGCCGCCCGCGGTGCATAAACAGACGAATACACCCACTCCAACGATAACGACGAACCGACCTGCTCACTCGTCCCCCCGCTCCGCGCCTTGTCGCACCGATAGCCGGGCCAGTCGGCAGCTCTGGCGCCGAGCGACAACAAGGCAATCACGATAAGAACAAATCTGACATACGATCTTTTCGATAACATCATGATCCGTACTCCAAAATCCATAAAAATAAATTAATAACTTCCAACAAAATGAAACATGACACGGGCATCCTGCCCGTGTATCATGGGCAGGATGCCCATGCCACATAATTATTTCACCGGATAATCCGGCAGCGGCGGTATCTCCTTTTCCTTTGTTTCGAGCTCCTTGAGTATCACCTCAATCGCCTTGTTCAACTGCTGATCGATCCCGGCATACTCCTTGGCGGGGTCATTATCCACATAGATATCCGGCTCGACGCCGACGCCCTCGATTATATATTCTTTTCCTTCCACATCATAGCGCGAATATTCCGGCTTCATCAGGAAGCCGCCGTCCAACAGCGGCAGCGACCCGCGAATACCGACCACGCCGCCCCATGTTCTCTTGCCGATCACCTTGCCGAGTTTGTGCTTTTTGAAGCGATACGTAAACAGATCGCCGTCGGAGGCGCTGAACTCATCGGCCAGGCAAACCATAGGCCCGTAGATCAAAGCCGACGGGTTCGGTCCGGGGGCATTATTTCGCGAAAAAGTAATCATCGCGATCTGGCGTCTGAGCCTCTCGATGATCATCGGTGAAACATTCCCGCCGCCGTTGCCTCGCACATCGATAATCAGGGCCTTTTTGCGAACCTGCGGATAGAAGTACTTGACAAATTCGTTCAAGCCGCGACGACCCATATCAGGGACATGGATATAGCCGACTTTGCCGTCGGTCGCCTCATCGACCTTGGCGATATTGCCCTGCACCCAGTTGTAATAATACAGGTTTGATTCGTCATCCGTCGGCACCACGATCATGTTGCGAGCGTCCTTCTTTGCCGGCTTCGAGTTTAATTGCAGTGCAATCTGCTTGCCCGCCTTGTTCAAGAGCAACTCATAAATATCCTTCACTTTAGCGGTGGATTTGCCGTCAACGGCAATAATATAATCGCCCTCATTGGCATCGACGCCAATCTCTGTCAGGGGCGACCGAAGCGATTTATCCCAGTTCTGCCCGTGAAGAATCCTGTCGATCCTGAAATAGCCGCTCTTTGGGTCCTTTGAAACCTGCGCACCGAGCAGTCCCGTCTTGATCCTGGCGGACCTTGGATAATCCCCCTCGCCCACATAGGTATGGCCGACATTCAACTCGCCGATCATCTCACCGATTATATAGGTCAGGTCCGCCCGGTGATTGACATACTTAACCAGCGGCTCATACCGCTTTTTCATCCCCTCCCAGTCCACACCGTGCATATTCGGAACGTACAGAAATTCCCGCATCTGACGCCAGCACTCGTTAAATATCTGGTCCCACTCGGCATGCCTGTCCAGATTGACCTCCATACCCGAAAGATCCAGCGTCTCTTTCATCTCGATCTTTCCTTTTGGCAGATCGATAATCGCGTACTTGCCGCCCGACGACACCAACATTTTCTTTTCATCGGCGGATATCTCATAGCCGCCGATCTGCCCCAACTCCGTTTCCTTCTTGTCCTTGAGGTTGTAGCACCGCAGCGTGGTCTTGCTATCCTTGCTCCCCCTGCGAAGGTAATACACGCAATTGCCGACCGAACGCAAGTTGTGGTAGCTCGAAACCGCAATCGGCAGGACAGCTATCCGATCCTTGATGCCGTCGAGATCGACTTTCACAATGTTTTCCTTCGGCTTCTTGTCGTCTCCCGTCTCGGTTTTTGCTTTGTCGGCATCCTGTTTTTTCTCAGGTGCGGCTTTTTTCTCTATGGCCACTTCGTCGCTTTCATACTTAAAAGGCGATGCTGTCTCTTTTGCCAAAGTAAGGAGGTAAATCCGCGACATGTCCTGATAGGCATGGTTCCATTCCGTGCGGCTGTAGATCGGATTGAAATCCCTCCCCGAAGTGAAAAAGATAAACTTCCCGTCCGAACTGAATATCGGATTCGATGCCGAATACCAGCCGTCGGTCAACTCATACGATTTCTTTTCCCTCAGCGAATACAGACAGACCTTGTTCATCCCCTCCTTTTCCGACCTTACATAGACAATCCACCGGCTGTCCGGCGACCACGAATAATCACCGAACTCACCTTGCTCCGATTTGTCCACCTCGGTAATCTGTCCGCCCGGAACACCGGCAAACCGAAGCCGCAACCGCTTGTCGGACCACATAATCCTGCTGCTGTCCGGGGACCACGCGATCCGGTACTTATAGGTTTCGGCATTCTTTGTTATCCGCCTGGCCTTGCCGCTTGCGTCCTGGGCGGTGATGTATATCTCATCTTCGCCGGTGGCGTCGGCAATGTACGCTATCCACTTTCCGTCCGGCGACCAGATCGAATTTCGCTCGTGCACTCCCGGCGTGCCGGTCAGATTCCGCACCGAACCGTGCTTTGCCGGAACGGTAAAAACATCGCCTCTTGCGCCGAAGACCGCCCGTTTGCCGTCCGGCGAAATCTTATAGCTTGCAACCTTGTCGGCGACACCGACAATCCCCCCCCTGCCGCCGGCAAGATCCTCCTGAATGTAAATGACAACCTTCTTGCATTCTCCGCCGGCAAGATCGTAGCGATAGATGTACCCGCCGTATTCAAATACAATCGCCTTGTCGCCCAACGAAGGAAACTTGATATCGAAGTCTGCAAAATCCGTCAGCTTCTTTGTTTTCTTCGTCTTGAGATCGTAGACAAACAGATTCATCCGCTTGTTCTCGTCGCGATCGGAAAGGAAATAAATCTTCTCGCCGCTCCACATGGGAATAATATCCTGGGCCGGGTTGTCGGTGATGTTTTCTACTTTCTTCGTAGCAAAATCATAGACCCAGATATCGTCTGCCATTCCACCCCGATAGCGTTTCCACGTGCGGAACTCACGGAAGATGCGATTGTACGCCATCTTCTTGTCGTCCGGCGAAAACGAACAGAAACCTCCTCGCGGCAGCGGCAGTTCTTCCGGCAATCCCCCGCTTTTCGACACGAAATACAACTGCCCGTTGAAGCTGTTGTACGAGCGCATCCGCGAACGAAAAACTATATCGCCGTCATTGGTCCAGGCCATAACGATGTTGTTGGGTCCCATCCTGTCGGAGACATCGTCCCGCCCCAATGTCGCCGTATGGGTCAGCCGCCTTGGAACGCCACCGCCGGCAGGCATAAGGTAAACCTCGGTATTGCCGTCGTACTGACCGGTAAACGCGATACTTTTGCCGTCCGGAGAGAACCTGGCAAACATCTCAAAACCGTCATGGCCGGTCAGACGTCTGGCGACACCGCCCTTTGACGACACGGTGTAAAGATCGCCCGAAAAGGTGAACACAATCCGATTGCCGTTTATCGCCGGAAAACGCAGAAGCCGCGCCTGCCGACCGGCAAAAACAGTACTTGAAATGAACACCACCGCAAGAAACACAACACAAATTCGCTTCATCACTACTCCTCACACAATAAATGACGAAATCTCACAAAAAACCCGCCGCCAACGCAACCGGCCCGCCTGGCTGTAGGGTGGGCTCTTAGCCCACCGCCAATCACTGCAATTATAGCCCATCGGCGCCGAAAATGCAAGGATCGGGTCATTATTGCGCTTTGCCCGCCCTTGGCTATCCCGCCACGCAGGCGCTCGCCATCAACAGCCCCCCGGCACATTCGATTTGAAATAAGGATTACTCGGCGTTGAGAGCGGTTCCGATGGCGACTAATTGCTTCAGGTGCGGGCCATAGATCGTGCCGTCATCGGATATGTTGACGTCGATTGTTACGATGCCGCCCTGCCCGTTGATCTGCCTGATATAGTTTGTCATCCATTCATCGCTTTTGTGGGGTCCGGTTGCCGCTCCCCAGCGATTGCCCATAAACGTTAGCAGTTGCCATTGCAACTCAGCGGGGCACGGGTTCTTCTTCGGCGTTGCAGTAAAGGAGTTCTGTTCGCCCGCCGTATAGTCCTGCTGGGCCGTCAGCGATGAAAACGCCTTGTCGATCCGCGTCCCCGGATTGAACGCCAGCATACTGTACGGATTTCCCGCCCGTGCCGCCGCCGCCCATGTGTTCCAGTTGTACGGTTTTGAAAGATCGTCCCAGCCGGCAGTATTATACGAACCGTCAAACCACCACCCGGCAACCTTCAACCCGTATCGCTTTGACCACTCGGCGATGACCTCGGACCATTTCTTCGTAAATCCCTGCGGCGCGGGCTGTCGCTCGTGCACATCTTCCAGTCCCTTCATCGCCCGGGCGTCCCGCTGCGGCGAACGCGACGGCAGGTAAAGCATAAGCTTAATCCCCCGCTCGCCGAGGCCATCGGCAATCTCCATCGGCAAATCCCGCCCGCTGCATCGATCGCCCTCTTCGTAACCGGCATACCGGCTGTAAGCCGCATTCGGCGAGCAATAGTAACCGGAGTTTTGACCTAACGTAAACACCACATAATCCGCTTTCGTCCGCGCAACCTGGTCGACAAACCCGGGCGCATCAAATGAGTTTACTTTGTCATTCCACGAATCCCCGCCGCCCAAATAATGTACGAACACTCCGAACTTCGACTTCTTCATCCACCCTTTACCGTCCGCCCTGCCCGAAACCGATTTGCGATACCGATCGGCGTACAGCCCGATTTTGGCAAACGGTATCTTTTCAAAACCGAGTTTGTACGCAGGCGATTTGTCCCTGAATTGGAAGTCAAGTTTCGCCTTGTCGACAAACATCGGATCGCTGTCGGTCAGATTGCCCTTCTGCGCAACCAGGTCTTCATGGCCGTTGGGCATATTAAGCAGCTTGCCGCCCACACAGATATTGTTGCTGACGACATTGCCCCGCGGCGCCGCCGGGTTCTCGTCGAGAATCCTCGCAAGCGCCGGATACCGCTCGCTGTACGGCGGCTTGTCGAAGTTCACATCCGCCAATTTCCGGTACATCCCCCATCCGCCGCCCTTTGCGGCATGACCTTTCGCCCAGCCCAGGCCCCGCGCATCGATCAGTACGCCGTTTACGCAATCGACAAAGACGTTATTGGTAATGATGTTGTCCCGGCCCCCGCCCACATTGACCGCACACAGGGAACCTGCCTTGTAGAAGACATTGCCGTGAATCGTCGTTCCGCTGGCGGCATCGTCGAGATACACCACGCGCGAACCGTGGCGATACTGCTCGGCGGCGCTGTGGATATGGTGGAAGAAGTTATGCCGGATGACATTGCTGCGCATCGTCCAGTCGCGACCCATATAGAACGCCCCGACATCGTCGCTTTCGGTGCAAACATTGAAGATTTCATTGTACTCGATGACATTGTCGTTGCCGCCCAACTGGATCGCGTTGTGCGGCCCGTCGTGAATAAGATTGTGCGAGACACGATTGCCCACGCCGCTTACGCCAATGGCGGGCCGATAGGTAAGACACCACCGGCTGTAATGATGAATATGATTATTCTCGGCAAAATTGTTGCAGGGCCTAAGTGTCTTCCTGTCCCCGCCCAACAGGCCAATTCCGCCGTCGCCCGTCTCGTAAATATCACACCCCGCGACGCCGTTATTCGTACCGCCCGATATTGAAACGCCCCGGTTGCCGATGTTGCGAATCGTACACCCGGCAATCAGATTGCCCTTGCCGCCGCTGATCCTGACCGCCGTCCCGCGTGTGCACTCAATCGTCATGCCCCGGAACGTAACGTACGAAACATCTTTCATCGATATGATCGTATCGATAGTCGAGACAAAAGCGGCGCCCTGTGCAGGTGGTGCCGGCGGCCAGAAATAAAGTATGCCCGTCTCTCGCTCAAGATACCACTCGCCCGGCGAGTCAAGCTCCTCGAGAAGATTCAACGCATAAAACCGCTTGCCCTTTGTGTACCCGTAAGCGCCGTGCGGCGGCACCGTCGAAATGACACGCTTCTCCGTATCAATCGAGGCAACCTTCTCATAAGAATCCGCCCAGTCATGCGTCCAGAACCCATGCACCCAGACATCGTCGGCATTTAGCCACCGCTTGGGTCGATCTCCCTCATAGCCGAACCTGCCGCCGTCCTTACCGCCGGGCACACTGGCTATCTTGACCCAGCCGGCGTTGGGCCAACGAGCCAACTGCATCGGTCGGTCCTGAAAGAACAACTCAAGCCCCGCCACACCCGACCTGCCAAAACCCCTGTTTCGCAGCTTACCTAAACCCCCAACTTCCTGCGATTTGAGGTCAAGCTGCAATATGTTCCTGCGAAACTTCTCCTCAATCCTGCCCAACACCTTTGAGTCCGTGATTGCTCCAAATCCCTTCACTTCCCTGCCGCCAATGAGTCGGACCTCCTCGTCTTCGCAGGCTCGGTACACAATCGGCTTCTCGGCCGTCCCGCTGTCGGCGGCGCCCAGCTCAAACGTACTCGACAAAAAGTAGATACCCCCCCGAACATAGACGGTAACGCCATTAATAGGTAACTGTCCCCCATTTAGCGACCGAATTGCGTCCCTTGCCGCCGAAAGCGTCGCCAAAGGCCCGTCTGTACGGCCTGAATTCGCTGCCGGCAACCGCCCCGACCAGTTGTCGTCGCCGGCGATCGAAACGTAGATCGCCCCGCCCGATGCTCGCGAAACTGAGCACATCAAGCCAATAACAGCCAAAATATAACACAGCATAGTGGAAAAAATGCGTCTCATTGGTCTCTTCTCCCAAAAAACAAAATCCGCTCGGAACTGCCAATACACTTTTATTATACGGATTTACCCCGGCAAAACAAGGGTTTTGTCGCTTCCTCACACCGCCGACCACCCGCAAATAAACTAAAACGACCAAGGGTATTTTTTTCATCGGATGGGTATTTTTCCCCTCGGACGAGATTTTTTTCTTGTAGCCCCCCGCAATATCGTGTATATTATAAGCAGTGATATAGCTGGAAATCCGTATACACACACGAAAGGAATGTGTAATGTCGCGAAAAGCCTTTACGCTAATCGAGCTACTTGTCGTAATCGCTATCATAGCCATGCTGCTTGCGATCCTGGTTCCGTCATTAAGCGCAATCAAGGAATACGCTTCAATAGCCAACTGCCTCTCGAATCAGAGAAGCCTCGCCATGTGTTTTATTATGTACGCTGGCGACAACGATTCCAAGTTCTGCAGCGGATATCTTGAGACTGATGCGGTTACGCACGATCCTCCAACATGGATAAAACCTCCTTTGCAGTATGATACCAGTGGCGCCCAGGTCTATGTGGGAGACGGCGACGTCGGTGGCCTCCTACTGAATCTCGACGCCCGGATGAACGGTTTTCGCGAAGGCGCACTTTGGCCTTACCTGGAATCTCCGAAGTCGCTACACTGCCCGGGTGACCGGCGGGCAAGAAAGGGAGGAGCCGATACCGTCGGTGCACTTCTCCGTTACCGTCAGATGTATAACAGTTACGGCATGCCGGATTTCTATGACTGTGGTGGTGGTGATGACAGAGAAAAGTTACTATCCAATATCAAGTCCGGCGGGCAAAAGCTGCTCTTTGTCGAATACCAGTACGACCGTAATTATTACAACAGTGATGCATGGTCCTATGTCCCCTATGACAATAAGTTTTGGGATCAGTTAGGCAATTACCACAACAAGGGTTGCACATTCGCCTTTGTTGACGGCCATGCCGAGGAGTACAGGTGGAAAGACGCACGCACCCAGTTTTACATGAGCGACCGCATAGCCGCAGAAAATGGGGCTAACAATCCAGTCCAGCCCGGAGTGCCTTTCGGCAAAGGCGATTATATGCCCAACAATGCCGATTTCGACTGGCTGGACCACCACTACCCCTCAAAGACCCGACATTAAGACGCAAAGCAAACACATTGTTCGCAAAGACATGTCGACATAGGGGACAGTTACCCAATTTCTGTGTCGTGTCACTGAGCTTTGTTTTCTGAAGCTTACTGTTTGCTTATCGGCCCTTATCTGGCGAACGATTCTTCTTTTCTCCTTCATGTCAGCCCCTGCGAATCTGAATCGTTGCAATTATCGGGCGCAATGCAGAAAAAAATGCGGACCTCATGTCGCCGAAAGGACCGCCGATACTAATTTATGAAGGTTTAATCCGACAAAAAATGACCTATTCCTGAGAGGAAGACAAAATGGAAGAAAGAATCGGACAGGCGGCGGGACAGATTTGGCAGGTTCTGGCGGATTCAAAGAAACCCGTCAACATCGCAGATCTCGGCAAACTCACCAAGATCAAGACTCAAATCGCCTATCAGGGGCTCGGATGGCTGGCAAGAGAGGGCAAGATCGCCTACCACACCAACGGGTCAAAGACCTCCGTATCGTTGGTTTGGGCTGAATGCACCTGCTGAGACATCGCCAAATACCCCCCACACCGCCCCTCTGGTCAGGCAGGCTGGCTGTCTCGATTTGTCTCGGGATTGCTTTGAGGCTTGACGAGCCCGCCGAAATAGGTTATACTGTTGGAGTGAACGATTAAGTTTGCGATTGCGCCAGAAAACCGGAATATCGTCAATGTCTGACATTGCCAAAAAAGTTGTAATATGTACCGTGACGCTCGCCTTTTCGCTGTCCGGCATCGCCGGCCCGCTTGAGGCGGTAATCTGCCTGGGTCCCAACGGCCATCTCGCCGTTGAAGCGCCCCACGATACCTGCCCCGCCGGGTCATGCTATAAAGACCCGGACGGCGCGGCGGCAGCAATCGTTTTGGATATCGGCCATCTCGCTTCTCGGGGCGACTGCCCGCACTGTATCGATATCCCGTTTTCCGGCGGCAAGACGCATTTCTACACCGGCCACCTCTACAAAGACGCCTTTGATTGCCTGCCGGCGCCGCATCACAACAGCGAAGTTCTGCGCACCGAAGGTGCGCAGAATCAATCCATCGTGGTTTGGCAAACACCCGGCCCATCGGCAAACGGCCTTGGCACGATCATCATGGTAATCTGATTTCCGTCCCCACATTCCCTCGATGTCCGAACACATCCGGACCGATTGCGTAAAACTCTTTCTCGCCGCTCCTTGAGCGCTATTCCCATAATTTCTTCTGGGCGGAAAATGAATATGTTAATACAAAAGATAAGCTGTGTTTTGCTCTTGATAACTCTTATGTGTCTGGTCGGCTGTATGGATTCGGTCAACGATGCAGCATGGCCGGATCCGCCGCCTCTGGGGCAGGAGTTCAGTAGCTTTCAATCGCCTGAGAAACCTCCGGCGACTGTTTCTGAAACTTATGAGATTGCCGAGCCAAATGGCATCATTACTTTACGACAAGCTCTGGCCCTTGCTTTAATGCGCAATCCTGAATTGAGGGCATTTTCCTGGGCGACTCGTGCTTCAGAAGCAAGGAAACTGCAAGCCAGTCTCCGGCCAAATCCGGAACTTGGTGTTGAGGTAGAAGAGGTCGGCGGTACAGGCCAGCGGCGTGGCTTTGATGGAGCGGAAACCACCTTGCAATTGGGTCAATTGATTGAACTGAAGGGAAAACGCCGCAAGCGGACACGCGTGGCGTCGCTTGAAAAGGAATTGGCGGAATTAGATTACCAAGCCAAACGCCTTGATGTTCTTACTGATACCACCAGGTTATTTGTGGGTGTGCTTGCTGCTCAGGAACAGTTAGCATTAGCGGAGGAATTAGTTCGGTTGTCTGAGCAAGTTCTGACTACTGTTTCACAAAGAGTCGAAGCCGGAAAAGATTCTCCTGTCGAAAAAACAAAATCCGAGATTGCACTGGCAAGCGTCAGAATTGAGAGAGAAAAGGCCAGGCAAAACCTCGAATCCGCCCGCAAGCAACTCGCCGCTATCTGGGCTGGTAAATCCCCTGTTTTTGAGAAAGTTGCAGGCCAACTCGATGTTGTGCAATCTATCCCAACAGAAGACCAACTGGCGGATTTGATTGCACAAAACCCTGATATTTCACGCTGGGCTGTAGAATTAGAACAACGTCGAGCTGCGTTTGAATTAGAAAAAGCCAAGGCCACTCCAGATATCACACTCAGTGGCGGATTTAGAAGATATAATGAAACAGATGATAACGCAGTTGTTTTTGGTGTTTCTATTCCACTGCCAATAGCTAATCGGAATCAGGGTGGCATTCTTGAAGCAAGGCACAATCTCACCAAGGCCGGTGAAGAACGCAAAGCAGCCGAAGCAAGTGTTAATACTGCTTTAGCTTTAAGCTACCAGTCGCTTTCGAATGCATTTACCGAGGCGACAGAACTGAAGAGTAAAGTATTGGGTGGTGCTCAGGATGTTTTCGATGCCTCGACAGAAGGGTATCGTGAAGGGAAACTTGATTACCTGAATGTTCTTGATGCTCAGCGTACCTTGTTTGAGGCAAAAGGACAATATATCGAAGCGCTGTCAGCCTATCACAAAGCAAGGGCTGATGTGGAGCGGTTAATTGGACAAAGGATTGATGCGATAGAAACCATTCAACAACAATAACAAAGGGACCAAGGTAATGAAAGATAAGATAGTATCTCTGGTAACTAAGAACAAAACACTGTTGATAGTGGCGGTAATCTCTTTAGCCCTGGGTATTATAATCGGGCGAAAGTCAAATTCAAAAAGTGGCTTCTCAGGTCACAATCCGTCCGGACAGGAAATTCACAATGAAGAAAGTGTGCATGAGGATATTGTCAGACTGAGTGAGCAGGAAATGAAGGAGTTTGGCATTGAGGTTGGCGAGGCAGGACCCGGGCAGCTTCAAATCCACACAAACCTTCCCGGTGAGATCAGAGTCAACAAAGACAAGTCGGCCCATATTGTACCCCGTGTGCCCGGCATCGTACAGGAAGTAAAAAAGAAACTGGGTGATTCCGTCAGCAAAGGGGAACTGCTGGCGATAATTGAAAGCCGCGATCTTGCGGATGTAAAGAGTGCATATTTAACGGGGCTTGAGCGTTTGACGTTAGCACGGGCAAATTTTACCAGAGAGGAGAAACTCTGGGAAAAAAAGATTTCTTCAGAACAGGAATATATCAACGCAAAACAAGCCCTTGCCGAAGCTCAAATTGGATTGCGCAGCGCCGAGCAAAAACTCCATGCCCTTGATTTTACTGAGGAATATCTAAAAGAACTGCCGGATTTGCCGGACGATTCGTTTACTCGATATGAAATTGTTGCTCCTTTCGACGGAACCATTGTCTCCAAACACATCACAGTAGGAGAGGTAATTGGGAATGAATCTGAAATTTTTATCATTTCCGACCTGAATACCGTCTGGGTGGACATCAGTGTCTATCAGAAGGATTTACCCTACATTAAAAAAGGTCAAACTGTAGTAATTGCTGCAAGACATGGAGTTCCGGAAATTAAAGGCGCCATTTCCTATGTAGGCCAAATCATTGGAGAAGATACGCGTACAGCTCTTGCACGAATTATAATACCAAACCCTCAAAAGCAGTACCGTCCGGGGATTTTTGTTACTGCAAAAGTCACTGTTGATGAAATTGATGCCCCACTATTAATCCCAAAATCGTCACTTCAAATTGTTGAAGGGAAAACCTGCGTATTCATCCAGGACGAGGATGGTTTTGAGCCACATCCGGTAGAATTGGGGCGCGCCAACGAGACACATGTAGAGGTCATCTCTGGTCTTGCGGTTGGTCAGCGATATGCGGCAAAAGGCGCTTTTACCCTGAAAGCCCAATTGTCAAAGGGTTCTTTTGGCGAAGGCCACAGCCACTAAGGAGATAGGGACATGATAGAAAGAACTATTGGATTTGCGGCGAAAAATCGCCTTTTGGTGCTGGCTTTAGGTTTGCTGGTGATGGTTGCCGGTTATGTAAGTTATCGAGGGCTTCCAATTGATGCGTTTCCTGATGTCTCTCCCAACCTGGTGCAGGTATTTACTGAAACCGAAGGGTTGGCCCCTGAGGAAGTCGAGAAATATGTGACTTATCCTGTTGAGACCGCTATGAACGGTCTGCCTGGAGTTAAGAACATCAGGTCAGTCTCCAATTTCGGTTTATCAGTAGTCAACATATATTTTGAAGATGGGATGGATATCTATTTTTGTCGCCAGGTCGTTAACGAAAGGCTTCAGGAAGCTCGTGAGCAGATTCCAGAAGGATTTGGCGAACCTGGTATGGGACCTATTTCCACAGGCATGGGCTTAATACTGTTTTACTATCTTGAAGATGAAACGGGTACTCGCAGCCTGGAAGAACTTCGTACTATTCAGGACTGGCTTGTCAAGTTCAATCTCCAAACCGTTCCTGGTGTCACAGAAATACTGGGTATTGGCGGTTACGAAAAACAATTCCAGGTGCTGGTTCGTCCGGATGAACTGTTGAGATACAATGTAACGCTTTCTGAGGTCATCGAAAAAATCAAGGCAAACAACCTCAACGTAGGCGCTCAGTTCATTGAAAAAAATGCTGAGGAGTATATCGTCCGGTCCATAGGACTTGCCACCGCCATAGAGGACCTTGATAATATCGTCATAAAAACCGACGACGGAACACCTGTCTTTCTTAAACAAATCGCAGATATTAAAATAGGCGGCGCTATCCGGCGCGGGCTGCAAACTCATAATGGAATTGAGGAGGTTGTTGCCGGTCAGGTGATTAAACTTTTCGGCACAAATACTTCTTCGGTGATTGGTCGCGTTGAGGAAAAAATGGCCGAAATAAACAAAATTCTGCCGGAAGGTATTAATCTGGTTCCATACTATGAGCAGAAGAGCCTTGTACAGGCCTGCGTGTCGACAGTGACTAATGCGCTGCTGCAGGGTATTGTTTTGGTTGTCATCGTTTTGCTGGTTTTCATGGGCGGTTTTCGACCAAGTGTGGTTGTGGTGCTTTCTATACCTTTCTCAGTATTGTTTGCGATGTTGGGTATGAAATTCTTCGGGATTTCAGCTAACCTGATGTCTTTTGGCGGCCTGGCTATCGCAATAGGTATGATGGTGGATGGAACTATCGTAATAGTAGAGAACGTTGACAGAATGCTTCATGAAGCAGAGCCTGGTGAATCTCGCTTAC
>JAGHBX010000570.1 GCA_021160785.1 Planctomycetota bacterium
GCCATAAGAATCCTTTCTATACAAAACTGATATATTATATTATATCAGTTTTACGCAAAAAGTCAAGAAAAAAATGAATGCGAATTTGCTTTTTCGGGAAATTTACGAAAAAGTGTTTATCCGAAAGGACTTACAGAAATAAAAAACACAACTTGCGGAATTGCTGCCCCTTAACGAGGACCGCGGTTGAAACAGTTATGCATCCAACAGCCGGTAACAATGGCGAAAACGCGCCGCCGGATGGAAAAATTTTTCATTTTTTTTTGCCTCCGTCCGAGAAAATCCGCCTCTGTGAGGCTGGCGTGTATGTTTTCCCGGTCCTGCAAAAAACTTGTCTAAACGTCTCAACCGTCCGTTGCCTGCAACCGTAGCGTTACCTATATTTTAAGTGGATTTGAGCGAAAACCTTGTAATCCGCGAAATCGTATAGGTAGTATAAACGAAACGCGAGGACACCAAAAATGAGTGCGAAACCGACTGTGGTGCATGTCACCCACGAAGCCATCGGGAAAATCGGAGGAATCGGTGCCGTTCTGAACGGACTGTTCACCAGCAAAACCTATCAACAGGCGGTAGCCAGGAATATTCTCATCAGCCCGCTTTTCTCAACAGAAGGCGATGTGTCCACCAGGCTCGGCGAGGGAGGTGAAGTGCTCTATTCTTCCCTCGACGGCATGATCAAGACCAGCTATTTCTCCAGCTTCCGAAAAATCGAAGATACGTTCAACGTAAATATCGTATACGGCAGGCGGACCTTTTCCGACCATTTCAGCGATATCAAGGGCTGCCCGGAAGTCATCCTGATCGACATCTCGCGGATCGAGGAAGGGCCCGTCAACGAACTCAAGGGGCGAATGTTCCAGGAGTTCGGTATTCGCAGCGACCTCTATGAAAACCTCTGGGAATATGAACAGTACATGCGGCTTGCGCCGCCCGCCATCGCCGCACTCAAGGCTATCGGCGCCGCCAAGCACGACGCACCCACTATCATCGTCTCACACGAATTCATGGGCATGCCCACGGCGCTTCAGGCGATGCTCGATCCGTTCGATTTCAAGACCGTCTTCTATGCACACGAAGTCGCGCCCATGAGACGCATCGTCGAAAAACATCTCGGCCACGACACCATGTTCTACAATGTGATGAAATCCGCCAAGGAAAACGGCCAGAGCGTCAACGAAGTCTTCGGCGACCAGAACCACTTCTTCAAGTTTGCACTCGTCGACGCCGCACGCCACTGCGACAACATCCTCGCCGTCGGCGATTACGTCGTGGAAGAGTTGCAGTTTATGGCGCCGGAATTCCAGTTAGCCGACGTCGACCTGACCTATAACGGAATCCCCGCCTACCAGATCGGCTTTGCCGAAAAGCAGCAGTCAAAGCAGAGACTCCAGCAGTACTGCAGCAACATACTCGGATACAACCCCGATTTTGTCTTCACGCACGTTACGCGAATGACGCCCAGCAAGGGTCTCTGGCGCGACCTCCGGGTGCTGGAGCACATGGACAGGGAATTTACGACCGAAGGGAGGTTCGCCGTCCTGTTTGTGCTCAGCACGGAAGTCGGAAAAAGACGTAACTACGATATATACGACATGGAAGCGCGCTACAACTGGCCCGTCGCCCACCGCGAAGGCATGCCCGATCTGTCCGGCGGCGAGGCGGCATTTTACACCGGCGTTCAGGAATTCAACGCAAGAAGCCGAAACATCAAGGTCGTTTATATCAATCAATTCGGATTCGACCGCGAATGTTGTGGACACAGGGTGCCGCCCGACGTCGAGTTCATGGATATTCGAAAAGGATCGGATGTCGAGTTCGGGCAGAGCATTTACGAACCCTTCGGGATCGCACAGCTCGAACCACTCAGTTTCGGCGGAATCTGCGTCCTCACCAATGTCTGCGGCTGTGCCGGGTTCGTCAAGGCGGTCACCGGCGGCAAGGACACCAGGAACGTTATCATCGCCGACTATACCCAACTCGACTGGGACGGATGGCACGACCTGGAAGACCTCCAGCAGATCAACAAGGCCGCACGCGACAGAATCGAACACCAGGTCAGTGAAAAGGTCGCCCTGGAAATATGTGCCCGCCTGCCCAAAAACGACGCCGAAACCGCATCGATGATCGAGTCCGGATATGATCTGGCCAAACACATGAGCTGGGAAGTAGTCGTCAACAACTACGTACTAAAGGGCCTCCGCAAGGCGATGCAGAAGACCCGGCAGGGGCAAATTAGCCGGCGGGCCTGAGGGACGCCGAACGATATTGTACGAACACCTTTGAATGTGATACTTTTACCACCGGGATGATGGAGGGGATCGTCCCGGTGGTTCCTTTTTTGCCCCCGCATCCACGCCCAGACATCCCATACCGGCACTTGACTTTACGCCACAACGATGGTAGAGTGGGCTCAACGCCCATGAAGAAAAACAAACTCATCGTCGGAATATTAGGCGGTATCGGCTCGGGCAAAAGCACCGTCGCCGCCGAGTTCGCAAAATTGGGCTGCGCCGTCATCAATGCCGACAAAATCGCACATGAACTCCTCCTCGATGAGGACGTCAAGCGACAGCTTATCGACGCCTTCGGCGAAGGAATTTTCGGGAAAAATGGACTAATCAGCCATGCCAAACTTGCCGATACAATTTTTAGCAGCGACAAAAACGTCGCACGCATCAACGATATAATCCACCCGCTGGTTTTTGACAGAACAAACAATCTGATAGAGCAATATAAACGGCAGGAGAAAGCTCAACTGATTGTCTTGGATGCCCCCCTGCTGGTCGAGGCAGGCCGGGCGCAAATGTGCGATAAGCTCGTTTTTATCGACTGTGACCCCAAAATAAGAGCCCAAAGAGCCGAAAAAAAAGGGCTCGGAGGCGAAAAACATCTGAAAAAAAGAGAAAAATTTCAAATTTCTCTGGACACGAAGGCAAAATTGGCTCATTATACAATCTATAACAATTCTGGCTTATCAGACTTGGCTGATCAGGTCGCATGTATTTTTTCAACTTTGACCAGATAGTATTTTAGTTTAGTTTTGGGGTAAAAACACCTGACGGTGTTGCTGTACAACTAATCTTTACAACCCGGAAAACAAATCCGCTAACTCCCACATCTTGAAGATTAAAGGTGGGATTCAAAACAAAGTAGAGTGCGTTTACGCCAGTTTGGCGCAAAGAACAAGGAGAGATTATGGCGAAAGCAGCTAAGACAACTGCAAAAAAGACAGCAAAAAAGAAAACAAGCAGGAAAAAATCGCCCAGGCCCACCAATGGCGATGAACAATCGGCAGCCGAGGAGGTCCAGGTCGCCGAGCCGCAAGATACTGCTCCAGGCGCCGATAACGGCCAGCAGACCGCTACCGCTACCGCCACCAGGACTTCTCGTGCAATCAGCAAGAGCAAGCAGGCCGCCGATAAGAAAAAGGAAGAAGAGTCGATACACGCCAAATATGAGCGGGTGAAGAAGGGAAACCTGCATCTCACAGATTTGCAGAATCTCGACGCAGGGGAACTCCACAAACTCGCAAAAAGAGAAGGCATCTCGGAGTACATGGGCCTCAACAAACAGCAACTCATCTTCAAGATTCTCAAGGAGCGCATCCAGCAGAACGGCCTGATGTACGGCGAGGGTGTCCTCGAGGTCCTGCCCGATGGCTTTGGATTCCTGCGAAGCACAAACTACAACTACCTTTCTTCCCCTGACGACGTATATGTCTCACCTTCCCAGATTCGCCGATTCGGACTGAGAAGCGGAAATATCGTCTCCGGCCAGATCCGCCCGCCCAAGGAAAGCGAAAAATACTTCGCATTGCTCCGGGTCGAAGCAATCAACTTTCAGGAGCCCGACAAGCTCTCCGAGAAAGTTGTTTTCAGAGACCTTACGCCTTTGCACGCCGAGCAAAGACTCCTGCTCGAGACCGTGCCCGATGAGTTGAGCATGAGAATCATCGACCTGGTCACGCCTGTCGGCAAGGGTCAGCGCGGTTTGATCGTCGCCCCTCCCAGAACGGGCAAGACCGTTTTACTGCAGAAGATCGCAAACGCCATCAGTGCAAACCATTCGGAAGTCAAGATGATTGTTCTGCTGATCGACGAGCGACCTGAGGAAGTAACCGACATGGAGAGAAAGACCGCCGACGATGTCGAAGTGATATCTTCGACGTTTGACGAGCCTTCGTCCAGGCATTGTCAGGTCGCCGAAATGGTCATCGAAAAGGCAAAACGCATGGTCGAGTACGGCGAGGACGTTGTAGTCCTGTTGGACTCGATCACCCGGCTGGCTCGCGCTTACAATACAGAAATGCCCCACTCCGGGAAGATACTCACCGGTGGTGTCGACGCCAACGCCATGCAGATGCCCAAGCGGTTCTTCGGTGCTGCAAGAAACATTGAGTTCGGCGGCTCGCTGACCATCCTTGCAACTGCACTGGTCGACACCGGATCAAAGATGGACGAGGTTATTTTCGAGGAGTTCAAGGCGACCGGCAACATGGAACTGCACCTGGACCGCAAGCTCGTCGAACGAAGGACATACCCAGCCATCGACATCAGCAAGTCCGGCACCAGGCGGGAAGAACTGCTCCTGGATAAAAAGGAACTCGAACTGGTCTACAGACTCAGGAAAGTGCTCAGCGAAATGAACATTGTCGAATCCGTCGAGCTGCTCAAGAGCAGACTCGCCAAACATCGCACAAACGCCGAGTTCCTCATGAGCCTGAACGTGGACTGACCAAAACCTGGCGCAGATAAAGTATGGCAGAGCAACTTCCGAAAATCTATGAACCAAAATCAATAGAGGCCAAAGCAAGCGAAATCTGGCTGGCCGGGAACTACTTCGGCGCCGATGCCGCCGCCGAGTCTGCAAAGGGCAGCTACACCATAGTCATACCGCCGCCCAATGTTACCGCCGCCCTCCATCTGGGTCATGCACTGAACAACACGCTCCAGGACATACTCATCCGGTTCAGACGCATGCAGCAGTTCAACACGCTATGGATGCCGGGCACCGATCACGCGGGAATCGCTACTCAGACCGTGGTGGAAAAACGCCTCCTTGCCGAAGAAGGCAAACGTCGAACGGATTATGAAAGAGACGAGTTCGTCGCCCGCGTTCAGGCATGGAAAGACGAATACGAAGGCCAGATCCTGGGCCAACTCAAGAGTATGGGCTGTTCCTGCGACTGGGATCGGACGCGATTTACGATGGACGAAGTCTGTGCAAAGGCCGTCCGGGCAAACTTCTTCAACCTCTTCAAAGACGGCCTGATCTACCGCGGTAAGAGACTCGTCAACTGGGACCCGGCGACACAGACCGTTCTTGCCGACGACGAAGTCGAACATGAAACCGTGCACGGTCATTTCTGGTACCTGCAATACCCATTAGTTGAGCCTGTTCGGATGCCTTTGGTTGGTGCAGAAAGGGGGGATCATGGGCAGGATGCCCATGCCACGATGGATGTGCCACGTACGATTGAATATGTTACCGTTGCGACGACGCGACCGGAGACAATGTTAGGTGATACCGCAATTGCAATGAACCCGGCCGATCCGCGAGCGAAGGTGCTTGTAGGTAAGAAAGTTCGGTTGCCCATAGTCGGCAGAATCATCCCCATCATCGCCGACGAGCACGTTGTCCTGCCGGACCCCGAGAGCGAAGACGAAAAGGCAAAGTTCTCAACCGGATTCCTGAAGGTAACGCCCGCCCATGACCCCGACGACTGGCAGATCGGCCAGCGGCATGATCTTGAGATCATAAATATCATGGCGCCGGACGGGTCAATCAGCGACAAACACGGATGGGAAGATGCAGCCACACCCGAAGCCCAGTCGCTTCTCGGCATGGACCGTTTCGAGGCGAGAAAGGCGATCGTCGAATGGTTCAAAACCGAAAAGCTGCTGGAGGATGTCCGCGAGTATGTCCACGAGGTCGGCCACAGCTATCGAAGCCATGTGCCCATCGAACCCTACCTGTCGGACCAGTGGTATATCGCCGTAAAGAAACCGATCGAACACCTCGCCGAAAAATTCGGCACCGGCCTGATCGAAGGTACCGACGTGCCCGCAAACTCACTTGCAGGTCTGGCACTAAAACCGCTGCTTGATGAGAGACTGCGGTTTATTCCGGAGCGATATGCGAAGACTTACCAGACATGGTTGGAGAATCTGCGTGACTGGCCTATCAGCCGGCAGTTGTGGTGGGGGCATCAGATACCGGTTTGGGGTAAGATGGTTGATAAAGACAAGCCATTAGAGGATACGAAGCTATTACTTAGCTTCATGGCTCAATATGACAATGACGATAATATCGAGTTCGATGCCTATGGCATAGAATCCCAAAAGCGACTGGGGATTAGGGCTGTGGACGACCAGGAAAGATTTGATGAGCCTTATTATCTTTTTGCCTGTCCATTACATGATGACGAAAGCTTGATCAAGCAGTTGAAGGAAAAAGGGTTCGTTCGTGATCCCGATGTCCTTGACACATGGTTCAGTTCTGCGCTGTGGCCTTTCAGCACATTGGGCTGGCCGGATGACGTGCCGGAGATGAAGACTTTCTATCCTGGCGATGTGCTTTGTACGGCTCGGGAGATTATTACGCTTTGGGTCTCGCGAATGGTCATGATGGGTCAGTATTGCGCAGGCGATATTCCTTTTAAGGATGTTTATATCCATGCGATGATCCAGGATGGGCAGGGGCGCAAGATGTCCAAGAGCCTCGGCAACGGTATCGATCCGCTGGTCGCCATCGACTCGCACGGCGCAGACGCCATGCGGTTTACCCTCACCAGCATGACAACCGACACGCAGGACATCCGAATGCCCGTCGCCCCGATGGAACTCCCGGACGGCAGGACGGTAAACACATCGCCCAAGTTCGATATCGGACGTAACTTCTGCAACAAGCTCTGGAACGCCTCGCGGTTTGCCATGATGAATCTCGAAGGCACAGACTGCGAAAAATTCGACGCCGAAAAAATGGACCTCACCGACAGATGGATCCTCTCGCGCCTGACAAAAACAATAATCGAGGTCTCAGAGGATCTGGAGCAGTTCAAGTACAACGAACCGCTTAACGCCATTTATAAATTCTTCTGGAACGACCTGTGCGACTGGTATCTCGAATGGGTCAAGCCCCGAATACAGGATGCAGGTGGCACGGCCTTCCAGGCCGTGGATGATGCCGAAATTGATGACAGAGCCGGGGAACACGGGCAGGATGCCCGAGCCACGGCGCAGAACGTGCTGGCGTTTGTGTTGGACCAGACGCTCAGGCTGCTGCATCCGTTTATCCCGTTTATTACCGAGGGCATCTTCCAGAACCTGAATTCCATCGCCCCCGTGCGAAAACTCAACAGGCTTGCAGACGCCCCCGCTGCCGAAGCGATCATCGTCGCCCAATGGCCCGAAGCCGCCGGCAGCCTCATCGACGAGCAGGCCGAGCGGCAGATATCGGCCGTCCAAAACTGCATCCGAGCTATCCGCGAAATTCGCAACAAATACAATATTGCCCCCACCCGGAAGCTCAATGCCTCGGCAAAGGCTCCGCAGACAGCGGCCGATATCCTCAACCAAAACGCCGACCTGATCGGTAACCTCGCCGGTCTCGAACAATTTTCCGCCGCAACCGATATGGAGAAAGCAACGGGCTCCGCTGCTGCAATCATCGAAGACGTAGAGATTTATGTCCACGGTGTCATAGACCCCCAGGCCGAACGAAAACGCCTGGAAAAAAAGAAGCAGCAGCTTGAAAACGGAATAAAACCGCTGCAAGGCAAACTCGGCAACGAAAACTTCGTAACAA
>JAGHBX010000395.1 GCA_021160785.1 Planctomycetota bacterium
GGCGGTCCAGGCGACGACGCTGATTGTCTTTCCCGCAGCAGGAGGGCTGGTCGCACTTGCACCTGAAATCACCGGGATCGTTTTCGGAGCACAATGGCGTCCTATGGTCCCGGCGATGCAGATACTGTGTCTGCTCGGACCTTTGAAGTGCATGCAAAGGACCCCGGTTTTCATGGCCATGGGCAGGCCGGACATCCTGACGAAGATTACGGTCATGCGATTCCTGCTGATGGCCGTAAGCATCTATCCGCTGACCGTCAAATGGGGGATGGCGGGCACTTCTTTTTGCGTGTTGGGCACGGCCCTGCTCATGCAGCCGGTCGGGCTCTACCAACTGCAGAAACTCATCGATGCAAAAGCTCGCGACGTTCTGAGGATTCTCTCATATCCCCTCGCTGCGACATTAGTCATGATGCTTTGCTTGTACCTGGTCAAGAGCGCCATGAACTCCGTCGGGCCGGTCGCGTTGGTTCTCCTTGTCGGCATGGGCGCAGCGATTTATTCGATATTTATGCTTCTGCTCAGCAGGGTCGGCTCCGAATATGATGCCCTGGCTCTTATACGCGATGTTGCAAGGGGCTTGAAATCATGAGCGCGGAGCATTCGATAAACTTTGTTGAACTGATCACCGGCACCGGCGAAGAATCGCAAACCTGCCTTTTTGAGGATGGACACTTCACACGCCACAGATTCAGCCGTACTCTCACGTCCGGTATCCGTGCGGATGTCATAATCGACAGCATTGACACCTGGGGCATCGAGTGTTTCCACGTTTCCATGAGTGCTTCCGTTGACAGCCAACTGGAATTCGTTCTTGCCGATGCAGAGATCACCTCCCATCAGCACGGTATACTCGTAACCGATGCGAAGCAGGGCGAACTTTTCTGGTTTCCGTCCAGCGCTTTTTTGAGGCAATATGACGAGTACGGAAGGATTACAGGACAAGTCGAATCACCACTGGAAGTCATTGCCGACAAATCGGGCTCTCGATTAGCGGCTGCGGCAAAGGCCGGAGGCAAGCTGGAATTTGGTCTGATGCATTTTCGGTCTCAGATCGATTCCTTCAAGCGAGAGTTGCTTGAATTCAGTCCTGTTGAGACTACGCCGGTGGTGCGGAACACATGGTTTCGGTACGAACGGGTAAGCGATGTGTGGACATATTATATTATGGGTGATGTCTTCAACGTGGCCGGCTTGGGCGCCTCCAAAGGGTGGTGTTCTCAGAACATGGCTTATGCCCTGTACTACCACCTTGACTTCCTTGGCAAGAGGACGGGCAAGAAGCTGTATCTGGTTCTGCGTGATCTCATCGGCTATTCGGTGTTGTTGAGCCTGCCCGCAGACAGCCGGTGGCGTCACGGCGTCTGGACCGACCTGATGGAAACGCATCTGGTTCACCAGGCTTCCGGTATCCACATACTGTTGTCTCATTACGAAAACACGGCAAACGACCTCTTTATGGAAAAGGCCCGCTCGGCTGTGGATTATCTGCTGTCGTGCGCGGACCGGCTGGACGGCGACCGAATCTGGTTTCTGCATGACAGCCTGGAGACCGATGACAAGCAAGTTGGACTTTACTACCGTAATCTGACCATCTCACGGGCATTTGGAAAATCACCATCAAATACACTTTGTCTGAATACCCATATTTGGACGCTCACGGTCCTACACAGAATGAGCGATCTTACTCACGATAAACGATACCGTGAGGCTTTCGAAAAGGGCCTGGCTACACTGTGCTGGTTGCTCGGGCAAAAGCCTGCCTCCTGTCTGTACGGCCTTGTCTATCATTTCAGAGACTTCCTGATTCGCCTTGTTCTCAGGACAAACAGCAAGCTTATACGCAAGATACAGAAAAGGTATGATGACGCCCTGAAGAAAAGTATATTGCCCCGGCTCAAGAAGAAGTTTCCCCGTTTCGTTATGCCAAACGGATTTATCGAAAGAGACCTTTGCTTTGCTCCACTGTCGGACTTCTACCATATGCTGAACTTGAAGGACCTGCTCATTCTTTACAGCCAGAATCCCTGCGACTGGCTCGCCGGGATCCTTGAAAAGAGCGTTCCCGATACGGCCGGGAGCGGGCTTGCCAACTATGCTGCAATATACGGCTCCAGGGCGTCCGTTTTTCTTGAAGTCCTGTTGATGTACGCCGCCATGATCGATGATAATTACCTGTCCGTTCTGGTCCGGTATTTCATGCGATTCAAAGACCTGAATCAGACGATCCAGACTGACCTTCTGGCAAATCCACTGATTGTCGATCCGTCTCTGTCGCTTACCTGCGACGACAGCCAGGTAATAATACTCGCTCCCGCCAAAAGCACAAAATTTGTTGCTGTGATCATCAATACAGCCGATACTGACATTGAACCCGCCCTTGGTTCGGACTCCGGCGGTGATCTGGACAAGCTTGAAATCATCGACTCGCGAAATAACCGCCTTTCTTGCGAACAGGAAGTGGCAATCCCTAAAGGCGGGTTCTTGAAAGTTGTGAGGAAAAATGGATAGACTTAACGTAATGAGCGAGAAGTGGGATTATATGATAATCCTCGATGCGTGCAGATATGATTATTTTGAGCGAGTTTACGATAAGTATGTTCACGGCAAGCTTGAAAAACGCATCTCCGCTGGTTCCAGCACGAACGAATGGAGAAACAAGTCCTTTCCTGGCTTCTACGATGACGTAGTCTATATAAGCGCCAATCCGCAGTTCAGCGCAACGTCAAAGATCTACGGTTTCTGTGCAGGTGACCACTTTCACAAGGTACACCAGATATGGGAGAGCGACTGGAATTACGAGAAAGCGACGGTGCTGCCGGCAGTTCTCACTGAAGCCGCCGTCAGGATTATCAGTAATGCCGGCGGCAAGAGGGCAATAGTGCATTATCTCCAGCCTCACGCTCCATATTTGGTGCTCAATGCACGAACAAGAGGGTTTGCAAAATACCTTGTTGCTGACAGAGACTCAGTAGCGAATGCTGTCGAGGACACCAATCTGCAAAAGGTGCTTGATGAAATCGAGGAATTCAAACGCGTGAATCCGGTCAAAAGAGTATTGTTCAAAGGCCTCACACAACTGTTGAAGGCAGGTAATCTTTCCGGCAATCGCCCCGAATGGACTTTGAGGAGGCTTTTGCGCATGCCGCCGGAAGCCCCGATGGAAGCAGCACTGCGGCACTGCGACCCGCAGGGACTGAGGGAGGCCTACAAAGCCAATCTGGAGATGGTCCTGGCTCAGGCTGCCGAGTTGTTGAATCACCTTTCGGGCAGGATCGTAATCACTTCGGATCACGGAGAATTATTGGGAGAGAAGAAATGTTATTCTCACCCTTCAGGTTCCTTGAATCCCGTTCTGATCGAGGTTCCGTGGCTGGTTGTTGAAAAGGAACGGCCCCACATAGAGCCGCAGCCTCAAGCTGCTGCCGCGATTGTTGGGGAAGAATCGCCGTGTCAAGATGGGGATACTGAAGCAGTCGAGCGGGAGGAACTGGCGGCAAAGTTGAGGGCGCTGGGCTATTATGACTGATACAAGTCGTCGCCTATAGCCTTCTGTTCTTTGTGCTGCCTTGCGCATCCGTTTTGCATATCCGATAATCAAGACAGGTGCTTCTGGAATGAAGCTTGCCAGTATTTTATGTTCCGAGACCTTTCATACCGTTCGTCTGCAAAATTCGGTTTGTCGGAGTAAACCGCACTAACCATTGAGTCGCCGGCATCGGGGTGTCCTCGGACCTGCCAGTTCGGCGAAGCCAACAGATAGGGCACCAGGATTTTTCCTTTTCGGCAGGGTGACAGCAGCAGTTTCGCCTGTGGCAAGGCCGCATTGTCAATCAGCAGACATGAACCCGCCTTGAGACACGGTTCAATGACCTGGAACTCACGAAATGTATGCATTGCCGAAGCCGCAGAATCCAGAAAAACAAAATCGATACGGTCGTGCTTTCCGGCGATTTCCCGAAGGCTTGCGATGCTATCGCCGATCAAGAAAGTCACATCCGTCAACTGATCGCCGGCACGCTTTTTCAGTTCTCCTAACATTTCATCGTTAATGTCACAGGAATAGAGTCTTCCATTGCATTTCTTTGCCATTTCGGTCAGAGCCACCGTCGAGATACCTGAACCGGTTTCAACAAATATCGACTCGCTGGCAAAATCTCTCATTTGTTTGGCCACAAGGATTCGTACCATCTCAGCATGTGTGTGCCTACGATAAACACGGCTGAACAGGTTTTTCGCCAGTCTTGTAAAGTTCAACTTCATTCAACAAACTCCGGATAATTGCTTCGGTTGTCACAGATGTCGGGATTCGCCGGGCGGCAGCTTCGAGGCCCTGCCCGGTGTAAATTGAATCATCCCGCGGCAGTTCTGTCCGAGTTCAAATATAACCGAGATCATGTAGGTGTTTTTCAACTTCCGCCTGCTCATCGTCTGTATAGTCAACTGCCGGGGATGCCCCGCAACTGACATCATCATATGTTATTGAAAGCGGTTGTGAAAAGGCCCGCGTCAACATGTTTCCGTCGATGTGCCGAGGCACAGGGATATCCATATATGCCAGAATAGTCGGCACAATGTCGACGATGTCGGCATCGAAGTTCACGCCCGGTTTCACGCCCGGGCCCTGAATGACAAAAATCCCGTCCCGGTGGTGCGTTCCCTGCGTTTTACCCTCAAACATTCCCGGGGAAATGACAGCGTGCCCACCGGGATGTATTCTTGCTTCAAATCCATCGGCAAATTCGATGACCAGTTCGGGCAGAAAGTCGTCAGCGTCCGATAAACCGTAAAACTCTGCTGCTTCCTTTATTCCGGTTATCACAGGATTCTCCGAGTCGGGACCGAATTCGGCTAATAACTGGCCTGTCAACTTTGTCGCCAGTTCCTTTCTCTCCTGCTCGCTGCCGTTGATATAGACCATCCCCGCCATGCCGCCGAGACAAAACGCTCTTGTCCTGGCAA
>JAGHBX010000429.1 GCA_021160785.1 Planctomycetota bacterium
CGGCGGCGTCCGCGATCAGACGTACTATTTCCACTTCGACGCCACCGGCAGCGTTATTGCCCTTAGCGATTCAGACGGAGATACGGCCGAGATCTACCGCTACGACGTCTATGGGGCGTTTCAGATATATGCGCCCAACGGCACGACGGAGCGACAGCAAAGCGTTTGCGGCAATCCGTATTTGTTCACCGCCAGACGCTGGGATCAAGAAACCGCCCTTTACTATTACCGAGCAAGGATGTACAATCCCCAAATAGGCCGATTCTGCCAGACAGACCCAATAGGATACGCAGACGGAATCAACTGGTACGCATACTGCGGAAATAATCCCGTAATGTATACTGACCCCACTGGAGAAAACGTTTTCGGTGGAATGGTAAGCTGGATTGCAGGTAACGGTTGGGATAACTCATACGATATGGGCGCCAGTGAGGCATCGCAACTTGGCGGAGCAGCATGGCAAGGTGCTAAAGATGGAGGAGCAATTGCGTTAAACGAATATACTTTTGGACTGCACAGCGGTTTAAATTCTTATGCTGATCAAAAAGTCGCTGAATATGGCACAGCCGGTCAAGTTTCAAAATGGTCAGCAATTGTTAGTCGAGAAGCTGCTGCGTTTGTAATTGGAGGTCAATTGACGAAAGGTGTTTCAAGCATGAAAATAGGTATTGGTGGGAGTGCTGTTGGAAAATCACATATGGCTTATCAAGTTAATAATGTTGCTTTGAATGGGTTGAACTATGGAAGAGGTAGTGCTGTGCAGGTTGGTAAATATCTTGCTGCAGAATCTATGGAAAAAGCAGCTATTAAGTTTTCGGTACCAATAATGAATAAAGCTGCCGTGCTCGCAACGAAAGGTATGCAGGCAAGAAATTGCTGGGCTGCGACTGGCGCTGCATGGAAGGCGGCAGGCGGAATACAAGCAACCGCTCGAGTTGCAGGTGCAATTGGGCTTGTTGGTTGGTCTACTGGTGATGCCGCTTACCAAGGTTACCAAGGATTGAAAAAATAGTGAGACAGCTTTATTTGTAACACTATCTATGATAATTATGACAAAATTAGTGGCGAGGTAGTAATGAATATGCTGCAAAATTGTGCGTTTTTTGAATTTGACTCAAAGCATAAGTCCACTCGAAAGCAATCAATAGAATGTATAAAATATTTCAGTAAAGCATTAAGAATAAAAGGACTTGACTATAAAATAGTAATTCATAAAAGAACTCGGCTTGTGTTTAGGGTTTTTAAATATAAGAGTTCTTTCTTAGAGTTTTATGTGTACGAGGGAAGGCCTGAACGCAGGTGTTCAATGTCGCTCGCCTGTTTGAATGACGTAATACGATGGAAGGATGCATTTACAGAAAGTCGAATTCGTATTGCTGAGAAAAATTACCCTGGCGAAGCTTTAGTTGAATTTCACAAGGAAGTTCAAGGCATACTGAATTGCGATGCTCGATTCTCCAATGTTAAGTGGGTCACATATGTTGAATGGTATAAGGGGGTATACGATGAAGACGTATCTGAATTCATGGATTTCAGCCAACTAGAAGAATAATGAAAGGTAGCTAAAGTAGCCCAGCGAGTTCGTGGCCGGCAAAATTGAAGGATTTGGCGGCAGGGAACATGGAATTCGCTGCTAAAGATAATCGCAGGTTGCCTTGGAAGTATTTGTGCGGCTGGATGAGTGTGTTGATTATTAATTGGGAGATTATTATGTATGACAAAAGAATGATTAGGATTTGGGCAATGGCGTTTACGTTTGGTTTGTTATTCACCCTGTGTGCGCAGGCGCCTGCGGCCGCGGAGGCTCAATCGGTTGCCATGCGGTTTTACGGCAGCCTTGCCGACCAGAACAATGAGCCGGTTGCAGGCGCGACGGTTCATGCGCTTGTGTACGACTCACTGGAGGACAAGGCCCGGCCTGTGGGCAAGATAACTGCAACTACCGATACGGGCGGAACATTCCAGTTGAGCGCCGCCGGCCTTCGGCTGGATATCCTTTCGATCAAGAAGCAGGGCCACGAATTCTCAACCAACCGCAAAAAGGATTTAACCTGGCCCTACTCAGGCAATCCCAAAGAAGGCATATTCATCCCCGATGCGGCCAATCCTGTCAGCTTCAGAATACGAAAGAAGAACGATCCCGCCTTTCTCGTCCATTCAAAGGGTTTGCTGCGCTTCAAACCGGGGCAGGACTCACCGTACGTCCTGGCTGCACCCATGGGCAGCTTCAGAGACGTCAGCGAGTCGGTGAGAGCAGGCAGACAACTCGCCAGCGGCCTGAAAGTGTCAGCGAGCCTGTCCGATGACGGTTTGCAGTACAATCTTACTTTCGATTCACCCGACGACGGCAGCGGCGTCATCACAGCCGACGAACTCCTGCACGAATGCCCAGCCGAGGGCTACGCCGATCAGGCCTCAATGAAAGTCAAAATCCCCGACAAGGCCAAAGAAACCGAAAAGTACGCTTACGTCAAGACCAAGGGTTCCGATGGTATCGAGTGGACGTATTCGCGAATCGACCTGCATATCATCACAGGCAAGGCCGAACTGATAATCAATACAACCTCATTGACCAATCCGGACGGCTCAAGAAACCTGGAATACGACGAAAAATTCCAGCGAAGGGAGTTAGCCAGGAGAATTGAAGAATACCGAAACAACCCCGCCCCCGACAAAGGCCCAATGCCCTACTATTTGCGTCGGCCGCAATTACGAGGCAGAGACTGGAACTTCGCCGCCCAACGCCGCCGAACCAACAAAATAAAGAGAGAACACCTAAGAGCCGCCGAAGGCAAAATAAGAGAGAAGAAACGAACCATAAAATAAACCAAAAGAAGACAAATAGCCAACAAATTAGAAAGGGTTGGAAATATGCTCCGGCGTCTTTTTGGCGTAATTCCTCAGTGTGTTGCCAGTATGTCGCCAGTGTGTCTGGAGTGTGTTTCCTGTCTTCCACATCCTTTTAACGCCTGCTTATGTATTTTTTCCCCAACACACTTTTATCAGGAATTCAGCTGTTTGGTAGTGGTCCGATTGGCGTTTGACTACCACATATGTTTGCCA
>JAGHBX010000508.1 GCA_021160785.1 Planctomycetota bacterium
GCCCACAGTTCCGGGCGAATCTGATTGAGGAAGACCTCCGTCGCCATCATTTCGCACACAAACGTAGCCACAAAACACGACGCTGTGATCCCGAAACTGGTCATAATCGCCGTCTTCATCATCTTCGGATCGCGACACACAAGCACCGGCAGCGCCACTAACAGCATAACCAGGTTGATGATAGGTTTGGTGATACGCGAATGCTGCTGAAGAAGGAACTCCGCCCGGTCCTTCATCCGAGTGCCCCTTTTCTGGCCCAGATCGAGCAACTGTGTGAAGCTAAGCAGCGACTTGTAGTTCTCCTGCCGACGCAGCGGAATGTCCTGGGGCGTAAGGTCGGTTTTGTAAAAGTCGACAGTTTCGGGCCTGAGGATAGACTCCGCCCCGGTATCGCCTCTGGCAATCTTGCGCTTTATGCCGTTTACGAATTCCCAGCCTCCCAACTCGGGATTGTACTCGGCCCGGTCGGCCTCGATCTTGCCGGTAACCTCCCAAAGAACCTCATCCTCATCCAACGCCCGGCGGAGAATAATTGTGGGCGCTTGCATCGTCTGCGTCTTCTCGTCGTACTTGTTCGTGCAGAACAGCGAACCTTTATCATCGCTCATAAACCACAGTTCGTAAGCCTCATCTTCGCCCACGGTATCATGCGCCCGGACAAGCTGATTGGCGCGTTTCGGTATGGCGTATTCCTGGTCCAGAACAAGCAGACCGGTAAGCAGAATCGCAAGAAAAATAATCGGCGCCATCACACGCTTGAGACTCACACCAGACGCCAACACGGCAACCAGTTCATTATTGGTTGTCAGACGGGCAAGAGAAAACGTTGCCGCCACAACCGTGATAATACCCGCCAGATCCCGAAACCAAAGAACACTCTGGGCGCTGTAATACACCCAGACGTTCTTCAGGACCGCAGACGTACCGAGATCCGAGTGTTCGGCAAACTCGTCAAGGTTGATGAACAGGTCTACAATGATAAACAGACCCATCAGAACACAAAATGTGATGAGGTAACCTACAACAAAATTCTTTGCGATGTATTTGTCCAGAATCTTCATGAGCAGCAGTACTACGTTTTCAATAATTTTCGATAGATTAAAAAGGTAAAAAACGACAATGCAGCCAACCCGACCCACATGACGATGGTGCCGGTGATCGGCGGCGTCGCCGGGTTCTTGGTCAGTTGCTTGCCTGTCATGATAGCCACAATAAGCGCCGCCGCCGGAATCGAACTGGCGCCAAAGGCGCTTAGCAGATGCCCACCCTTGAATATGATCCCAAGCGCGATCCCCGCCAGAATCAGCGCCGTACAGCCCAACCCGAAAACCAGCCTGGAATGAACCTCAGAGCTGATTTCATTAATCGTCCGCCGGATCTTATTCTGCACAGCGGATTTCAGCCGGACAAATTCCAATGAGGGTTTGTCAATGATGGATTCGTCCGTTCCCACCGCATCGATTGTGGCAAGAATATTATTCTCCGAAAGCTTCGCTTCGATATCCGCCGGCAGCGGCAGGTATTTTATTACGTGTTCGCGTGCGAATCCCTTCACATCGCCGCTGTCCCAGCTTGGGCTCGTCAGTATTATATCCACCGTCGATCCGTTCTGCTCGTCGTCGAGTTTGATCGAGCCGCTGTTGCTTTCCCACCGGCGGATCAGAGTACCTAAATGTTTGTCCAGTTCCAGCAGCACGACCGGACCGGCCAGGTCGATTGCCTGCTCTCGGCCGGGCTTGCAGCCTTGCGCGGTGAACAGCACAATCCGGTCGTCACCGATAAACTCATAGGCGCTGTCCGGACCCAAAGACAGCTTTTCCGAAATCCTCTCGCACAGAAGCTCTATCGCAAGTTGTCCGCGGCAGCGCATCGCCAGTTCCCTGATCGGATAGAAATTTAATTTGTCGGCCTGGATCCTTTTGACGTCGTCAATTCGCTGGAACTTGATGTCATCCGTCAACAGCGAGGGAAACGTCGTCGAGACCGACAATTCTTCGGTCCGCCCTTCGTTGTATTTGTCCATGCGATAGGTATTCTTTGCCAGAACCGATACCTCGTTCAAATTGGCCCGCGTGCTGAACACAACCCTCGCCGCCTCTGCTGTTATCAGTTTGGTAACCTCGTCGCCCTTGGCCTGAACGACGATCACGCCTTCGAGCGTATCGGTCTTATCGTTGGCGCGGTCGGCAAAGATCATGAATTCCCTGTTCGGGATCGTATAAAAACCTGTGCGATGGATATTGCGAAAGAGAATCTGTTTGGCGTTGGCCTTTATCATCCGTTCGGCCCGGTGTATGAATGCCGGCACCACATAGAAACTCAGCACAAGTGTCGTAATCGACACCATGATCCCCAGACAAAGTCCCGGATAGACCAACGTCATCAGACTCACCCCGCTTGCCCGGCACGCATCCAGTTCATTGTCGCTGGCGAATCTCCCATAAACTAATGACGCCGCAAACAACGCGCTCATCGGCAGAATAAATGTCAGCGTAATGGGCAGAAAATAACCCAACAGATGAACAACCTGTCCCGGCCCGACACCGAACTCCTGGATCGGCTTGTACATCGAGCAAAGACTCGTAATCAGTGTCAGCGCAACGGTGGCCAACACGAAAACCTTGAACAACTCACGAAAAATATATCGGTGCAGAGTGAAAACCATTTTTTTTCAAATCCCGTCGAAAAACCAATGTTGCCCAAACTCATTCTCACATAAAATAAACCTATTGCAACAAAATTTTATCACACCCCAAAAACAGGCGCCCCCATCCTCGGCATTCCCCACAAATCGCCACAGAAACGTAATCTCGTTGATTTTATCGGCCCTTTGCTTTAGACTCGGCCCAATGGCTAAGCAACTCATCATAAATGCCGACGATTTCGGCCTCTGCCCGGGCGTCAACCGGGCAGTGGTTGAGGCCCACAATGCAGGCATTCTGACCAGCGCCACCCTGATGGCGGGCGCCGCAGCAGCCGAAGAGGCCGTGGAAATTGCAAGACAAACACCCACCCTCGGCGTGGGCGTGCACCTCAACCTGCTCGAAGGCACGCCCGTCTCGCAGCCGGACGAAATCCTGCCGCTCTTAAACGCCCGCGGCGAATTTGCCCTCTCCGCATCGAAACTCGCCCTGACGAGTCTCCTGAGTAAACGCCTCAGAAACGCCGTCGAAGCCGAACTTGCCGCCCAGATCGAGTGGGTCCTCGCCCGCCGGATCAAGCCGACCCATCTCGACTCGCACAAGCATATGCACGCCTTCCCCACCATCTGGCCCATCGTCTGTCGCCTGGCGAGTCGTTTTGACATCCCGACAGTGCGATGGCC
>JAGHBX010000207.1 GCA_021160785.1 Planctomycetota bacterium
CTGGTACGTCCCTCCCGTGAGTTGCCACGAAAACTCTTCGACTTTGACATAATACGTTCCGGTTCTTTCACACTGCCAGTCCAGCGGCTGCGAGCCGGTATCAGCCAATTCATCGTCTCCGTCACGCGCCAGTAGAATCATCCTGGCATTTTCGGCCGTCTGGCGAGTCAGTTGCAGTGTGTAATGTCCACCCTTTGCTGCATCGAACGCATAGATGTCCCAGCGGTCTATTTCCGTATCGATCTGGTCCGCAACTGGACCGTCGGGCAGAAGAACCGGGGGATCGTTGAGCACAATATCGACATCCTCCGCCAAAGCACCGTTCATCACCGCGATTACGGATTCTTCAATTGCCAGGGCATCTATACTGAGAATATCGAAACCGAAAAGCTTTGTGAACGCTCGTACATATCCGGTCCACCCGATGCCGATGCCTTCCAGCACGTAAGGCCCCGGCGCCGTAATCATAGTAGTGGAAATAATGGAGCCTTCCGGATCGCCCGGGTCAAGGTACGCCTGCACAAAGATGGGTGCACCGCTGTAGTTGGCGTAGGCGACCGTACCGCTGACCATGCCGACCTGCCCCATTCTAATGTGTGTCTCGTCCCTGTCGGCATCGGACCAGTTCCATTCACTGGTCACAGAAACGAATCTGCCGTCAAGATAATCCGACATCACATCGAACGGCACTCGGAAATCGAGCCGGTTGCCGAACGACACGACGTCAACGGCGCCGATATTTTCCACCTCCTCGCGGCCGTTAGGACCAATCGTATTATGCGTGACATAGGCTTGAATTGCACCTTGCTCAATCCGAATGGACACCTCCACCGCATCTATCGCTTCCTCTTCGTACGGGTCGCGACTTAAGCTCACACCAAAACCATAGGTTCCATTGGACAGCATGGAGTCATAGAGCGCTATCGATCCGTACAGATAATTGGGATCGTGCCCCATATGGAGAGTATCGATGTCCAGCCCGCCAATACCCGCGAATTCGTCGGGAAGATCTCCCTCGTAGTCATTTAGCACAAGCTGTTCAGCCGTCCATGAGCTGACCCATCCGTCAACAAGTTGCCCCTGCGTAACGGCCTGCCAATCCAGATTCGCGGCAGGCTCAAGTTCCATTTCCATCCGCCACTGGTCCTGTGTCATCTCGGGTAAGATGCCCCCTAACGTTGCATCCTGCCCTAATCCGTTGCCCATGGTATTCGGCAAAGGCGTGCTCCATGCGTCAAATTCAGGTAGCAGATCACGCGGGCTTACCGGATCGGGATAACGGGCCGATGAGCCAAATATGGGATTAAGATCCGCTGTTTGATTCAGCGTAACCGTATCCACGAGATCGGCGGAGATATTTTCGATTAGGCCGAGTCTGGCGCCCCAGAAATCGAGAACGCCTTCTGTAATCGAGCCGCCGCCCTCGGCAAGGGTACCGGAAAAAAAGCCATAGAAATTACTGCCGGATATTATGGCTGTTGAAAGGCTGCCATTCGATATTCCCGCGCGAGGCCAGGTATCGGAACCCTGCGGGCCATAGTCGAAACGGATTCGTCCATCCCGGAACAACGTTGCGGAGAAATTGATTTCCGAGCCGTAGGAATAGGCCTTCCAGCGAATCTCCACTTCATCTTCGGCAGCATCAATGTAGATGTCATAATCTCCCGGAATATCCGTCCGGAGATAAGCGCCAAGAGGCTGGATGCGGGTTCCGCCTTGAATGTTCCAGTAGTAATAGCCACTTTCCACGAAGTCCAGGAATCCATTGGTGGATATGTGGACGCTCCCGTAGCTTGTTCCATAAAATGGAAACTCAAAGGGCAACGTGTAACTCCAGCTTTGGTCGACACCCTTCCATCCCTGAGCCAAACCGGTCATTTCAAATAGAGAAGTATCGAGTATCTCCCAATTGTAGGGGATCATCCCTGCGCATTCGAGCGGTGCAAAAAGAACCGAGTTGGCGGAGTCGAGATTCCGCGGAAAATCCGGACCAAAATCCGGTGTCCGGCCTTCCAGGTCGGCATAGACTTGTCCGTTCTCTATGGACAATTCAGAAATCTCCCACTCCGGGAGTGCGTAGCCGCAATACTGCAGGTCGATGCGGCCGCCTTTGCCCTCGTTCAATGCATCGAACACCAGTTCCATGGCGCCGATAGCGTTGGCGTCGTCGACCTGAAGGCTGTACGACTGAATCGTCTCATAAATATAGGCGCCTGGTTCGTCATTCTCCAGGGAATCAAGGAGCATTCTCAAGTTGACTTCTAATGCTTCAATTGTTGTCAAGTCGCTTCCAAGAAAAAGAAGTTCGTCGTCCTGAGGATCGCTGCCTGGCGGGTCGTCTTCCGAAAGAATATAAGCTATCGCCTCAAGATAATTATTGATAGCGTCAATATAGCTTGCGCGCGCCTGCATTAGCGCTTCGGCTCCGTCGTTAGGGTCATTACTCGTAGGCAATAATTTAAGAAATTCAGGATGCGGCAGAAGAAGATCATTGTTGATGCTGAAACTACTGCTTACGAGTTTCTCTATGAGCATGTCTTCCTCGACCACATGAAGATCGTAAGCCTTCTTTGACAGCAAGAAGGCTCTGGTTGCCGACAAGGCGCCCTTTAGAAACAACACTTCACCGTAGTCAATCTCAATATCATACGCCAGGACCGGACCAAACGATCCGAAAAACATCGCCGTTTCCTGCGGCGTAAGAAACATCCGGAAACGATCGCTCGGTGTCTCCTGAATTCGGTCAAGCTCGGCGATAACAGACTCGATCTCCGACACGCCGGCGTGAGTCATGAATTCAAAAAGGTCACTTAGTACGGACTCGCCGTCCTCCGGTATGTCATAAGAATCGTGCTCGTTAACAGGAAAAAAATCTTCGCCGGCCACCAGGTCAAGAGCACTGTAATGGTTGTTTATCAGCCTCACGTCGTTCTCGATGCCAAACTCAACTGCACTGTTAATCGGCAATCCATCGTCCCCGAAAGCCCACATAGCTATCCGCGTCATGGCATGCAGAAAAATGAGTTCTCTGTCGTCGGTGCAATCTTCGTCGGCCAGCCTTAGACTGAAGATTTCATGGGCGGAACGCAATCCTGAAACAGTCCCGTTAAATAATGCCGCTCTTCCGGCACTCGTACAGTCGTTTGTTTCCTGAGACCAGACCTGACCTGAAAAAACCGTACATGCCAATAAAAATACAACTGTCACATTCTTGAGCATTTGTCGCCCTCCCTCTTGTCAAGGTTTGCCTGTTGCGCATAGATTTCGTTTAGATGCATGTCCACCACAATGTCCTTGCCAAATAACTTATTCCCCCGACGCATCAAAACGTAGTTACCTTTTACCCTGAAACGCCCTGTCTGACTGTTCCAGCATACATGGTTACTTTCCAGAGTGTCTCCGTCGACACCGCTAATTGTGACATGCCCCCGCAAAATGATATCCTCCGTTGAATAAGAGAAATGGGCAAGCGCACTTTTGATACTGACAATCTTGTCGTTATTGGCAAAAAACTCGTAATCAAAATCTCTGACCTTGACTTCGCCGACGTTACTCAAATCGACGTTGTTGATATATATTCTCATGCCCGTTGACTTTGAGCACACTGCCGGATCATCTTGCAAAGAAACTGTATTCTTCCGTATCAATGCGCGGATCGTCGCCGGAATGTCTTTGTGATTCGTGTTCTGCACGCCCGGATGACCATTATCCACCGATAGAATTTCGACGTCAGGCAAGTATGAATAAAGTCTCAGACGCAAACCTGTTATCCTTGCTGTTCGATAAACGCCTGTTTTGAAGAAACCGAATTGTCCGCTTTCGGTACTGAAGTCGTCGAATCGAATCGAATGCAGGGGCCTGTAGTCTTTCTCGGGATCCAGGCCCACGTATGCAAACTTTCCTATGTGATTTGCAGCAACGTCGAAACTCAACGCCCCTTCGCCTGACTGTTGCATACTGCCCACTTGCCAGTGCTCTGCCGGATAACAAATAACCAATACCAAAAACAGCAAGCAGGAGAACAAAACGATTGCCATTCTCCGCCACAGCCTAAAACGCTTTCCTGCGTGTTTGGCAGCAAAATTATGCAAAAGCCGGCAGTTCAGGTTTTGACGGAACACAGACATATTTTCTCCCGATATCTATAAACAACAGGTCGCTCAGCGGACTCAAAATGCTAATCCACCGAGTTTCAAAACAACCAGTGTTCTCATATACAAACCGTACAATCGAAGATTGCAGGCCCTGCCGGAGAGTATGTCGCGTGCCCTCCACAAACAGGCATATTACACGGTCTTCTTAAAATAGTCAATAGGCTTACCACTATAATTCCCCTTAAACATCCCTGCGTCTAAAGCCGAAGAATTATGCCTGCAACGGCCAGAAGCGCCCATTCGACTGCATCTATAAGGATATAAAGGATTTGACCGGTGATCTTGCGCGGGCGTCTTGTTGTATTTTAGTGTTGGCGGTTGCATGGCTCTTCCTGTTGAACGGACATTGCCATGCTGCACAGTTCTGTGAATGGAATTGTGCGGTAGCCCGGTCCGACATACAGCCCTTTGCGAATCTCAATGTACTCAACATGACAATCGAGAAATGCAACACTGAAATAATGCGCTTTGCCATGCCATGCGTATCCGCACTCCAGGTCAGGCTCCTCCGAAGTCGAATGCCGGACCCAGTCGAAATCTCCGATCAGCACCAGCTCGGAAGGGTTGTCTATACTGGTTTCTTTAAGCTCGGGCAATTTGCCATTAATATGGCTTATTAACTCGGCATGCGTCGGGTCCACATTGCCGAATTCGTACAGTTTTTTCGGTCCTATGAGCATTATGTTGGTCTCATAGCTTGTGCCCACTTTGTCGTAGACAATCCCGACTTTTGGTGGATAATTACGACCGTTGTCTCCGGGACACTTGAAGACTTTGGCCTCATTTTCTTCAACTCCCACTTCACTGAGAGAAAAGTACGGATTAAATGGTCGATGTGGACGTTCTTCCAGGAGATCGTTCTCATAATTCTTGCCGTCCCATCCCCCGTATGTAAAATGGGCGATTCCCCCCTGATAGAACCGGCCGTCGTTGTCATTCAGATAGAGCTTGCATCCGTACGATATCTGCCTCAGATTGCTCATGCAAACAAGACGCCTTGTCAGTTCCTTTGCCTTTTGCAAGGCCGGCAGGAGAACCGCTATGAGCACTGCTATTACCGCAACCACGACAAGCAGTTCAATAAGTGTGAAACCCTTTCCTTTGCCGCAGCGATCGGTTATATGATTCGTCCTGGCCATTTCAGCCACCTTCGGTTATGCACTCTTTCTTCTGTCAATCTCGCAACTGGATAAGCCTGCTGTTTATCTGGTTGACAATCCATTCTTCCGGTTTGGGTTGATCAGGGTTCAACTCACCGATAGCGCGCAAGCTGTTCTCAAAAGCATCGAGCGATTCAGACTCTTTGCCGTCTTTGAGGTAATGCTCGCCTGTAATATACTCGGCAAACCACAGGCCACTGGCGCCGAGTTTGTTCTTGAACGCCGCGACCTTTTCTTCGATGGGACTCGCCTCCAGCAGAAATATCTGCGCCGCGTTAAATCTTTCATCCTGCTTGAGAATCGCCATGGACTGACCGGGTCCGATCTCATCCTGCCGCCAGCCATCGAGAAGTATCTTAAAACTAAACCAGAGTCCCTGTTTCTTCGTCAGGTCCAATTCTTCCTGGAGTTTGATCTTCTGCTCTTCGGTGGTTTCCCATCCGTCCCTGGCCCAGTCGTACAGATACAAGTTCGTAAACGCAAACGCCGTTATGATTACAATCAGCAACCCGACAACAGCACTGGCGGCACGATTTCGCACTATGAGTTTTTGCAGGACATACAGCGAACTGTCCGATCTCGCCACAATCGGCCTGCCGGTCAGCCAGCACTGGATGTCATTGTAGAGCTCGGCGGCCGACTGGTAACGGCGCTGTGGTTCTTTGGCCAAAGCTCGAAGTACTATAGCTTCGATTTCAGAGTTAAAACCCGGAACCAGCTTTAACGGTCTGACCGGGTCATACTGTTTGATATTCTGCAGAATCTCAAACATTGGTCCGCCTATAGGGTAGGGGAATTCGCCGGTCAGCACCTTGTAGAGAATCACACCCATGGAATACACATCTGTTCGCACGTCTACGGCATCGGGGTCTGCCGTAGCCTGCTCCGGAGACATAAATGCAAGCGTGCCAAGGACATGACCGGCGATGGTGGTCATCACTGTTTTTTCGTACGTCTGCTCAAAACCGTCGACAAGCTTGGCCAGTCCAAAGTCGAGAACGTGTGGTTCACCCTGCTCGTCGACCATGATGTTGCCCGGCTTGAGATCACGATGAATGATGCCGTGCTGATGGGCGTAGGCAATCGCCGAAGCGACCTTGCCAAATAGTTCCATAGTCTTACGAAGCGACAACTTCTCTTCATCGATGTATTCATCAAGGGGTTTTCCCTTTATGAACTCCATCGCATAATAGTACTGCTCCTCGGTAATTCCGCTGTCGAAAATGGTGACTATGTTAGGGTGTTTCAATCTCGCTACGAGTTCAATCTCCTGTTCGAACCTGTATCTGGCGCGCTTGGAAGCGTGTTCGCCCTGCAGCAGAACCTTCACGGCGACAGTGCGTTTGGTCGCCTTTTGAATTGCCTTGTAGACAACCGCCTGGCCCCCGCGCGGCAGAACACCAAGTATCTTGTAGCCGTCGGTCATGGTCTCGAGAGACGTAGCTGTGTCATCTCCCCTGGTCTGAAAAACGGAGGCATCGGGCATGGATTTCGTTTGAAAATCTTCTTCTCGCCCGGCACTGCCGTTCGGTGTCCGCTCCGCTGACGTGTCTGCCCCGTCCGCACCGACTTTGCCGCGGCAAATTGCGCATTCGACGAGATGAGCTTTAATCTTTTCAATCTCCCGGTCGCTGCACTGCCCTGCGACATAGCGCCTAATCTGTTCTGAAGTCAGACACTCAGACATCTTCAAACCTTTCCCGGCGGCTCTTGCGGCTCGGCAACATTGTTCCGGATGCCCGCCGAATCCCGACAAACCTCGCAAGCTCTTTCAAAAAGGTCGCGCAGATCGGTCGACATCCACGATTTACCTTTCAACTGCTCGAATGATTTTTCCAGATCACTAAATTCAAAACCCGTTATCTTCTGGCCATGGAACACCATTACGCTGGCGATCGCCGCATAGTAAATCGCAATGGCAACATCCTTTTCGACTTTGGAATCCGTCCGCCGAGAGAGCTTATTGTTCAAATCCTTGACCTTTTTGAGCAGGCCGACTTCCACATCCTTGTTCAAAAGCAGGTCCTCGATGGTATTGCCGCTGCACAGTTCCATCGCATTACTCAGCAAATGCGGAACATCCGGCAGCAGCCTCACAAATGACGGGTCAAGCAGCAAGGGCTCCGCCAGACGATCCAGCAGCAACTCGCTCTTCTCTTCATCGGCGGAGACCTCCGCCACGCTGTCACCGGTTTCCGAGCCGATCCTCAGGAGATCCGCCATCTTGTCGGGATCCAGCCCGAATGTGTTGGATTTTTCTTCCACTTTTCCTGCCTCATCAAAATTTTCGATCATTTCACCATTGGATAAAAGAAAAAACCATCTATCTTGCGCGGCCTTTTGAAAGAATTCTGAGCAATTCGTTCAGCTCGTCCTCAACCTCTTCATCGGATTCAACGTGTTTGCGCAGGCACTGCTTTAGAACCGTGTTGAATCGTCGCTTGACCGTAACGATCATGTTTGAGGCCTTGGCCTCGCTTTCGACACCATGCCTGGCGCATATCTCAGCCAGGCCGACAGCTTCCGTATTTTCCAGAATAGGACCGACAATTCGGTCCTGAAACACATTCCAGTGGACTTCTTTGCCCGTTCGGCGGCAGCCATCCTTTACTCTGGCAAGCACCTCATCGAGCAATTGTGAAGCCCAGGTGTAATGAAATGCCTCATCGGGGGATATCTTGTCGGGTATGTCCGGGCCGGAGCCCTCGTCAAACGCACTGAAACTGAGGAGATCGCCATCCGGCCGGCGCTTGCGGGCTTGTTGCTTGTGATAGACATTTGCTGCGTAATTGTCCAATGACGTGAGCAGAAAAGTCCGAAATCGCCCCTTTTCGCGGTCGGCCTGGGCGATTATATTACGACCCAGGACGATTTCATGGAAAAAACCCTGTGTCAGGTCCTTGGCCACTTCATTAGAGTGTCCTTTGCGCCGCAGATAGCAATACACCGGCTTCCAATAGGTCTTCAGCAGACCGTCTAAAATGAGTTGTTGCCTTGCCTCATCGGCATTCTTGATAGCCTGAATATCCACCCAGCGTGTGGTTCTGAAAACCTCGTTTTCGCCGCCCATCTCTGTTCTGTCACGATATTTCGACATCTTTGTACCTTATCACTAAACCACCCATTTTGCAACCTCGGTACAAGAAAAAGGGCTCTTGGGACAATAATCTTGCCCGCCTGCGCAAGATAACTGCGATTATCATGTATCTCACTGTGAAAGAAAGCAACAAACGAAGATCGGACCTTGATTTTAACTCTCACAGGAGAACAATTATGGCACAGGGCACTGGAACAATCAATTACAGCTTTGGGGAATACAACAAGCCGCAACAAGACTATCCTGCTACAACAAGACCTATCGGCCCTTATAATTGGGCGGCAGACCTGGCCAAACCGTTAATTGAAGGTTTTTTCGGCTTGACGGTCGGTTCGCTTGGCGGCTGGATCGCTGGATGGTGCTGCGGGGCTTCCTATTGCAAATACTGCAAGCCTGCTTACATGATGGAATTGTCCGAGATCACACGCTGGTGGATGATGCCGTACACATTCGCCAGAATCGGCATAATAGTCGGCGGAGTGGTGGGTCTGGTTCTGATAGCACTGGCCGCTCGGAAAACACTTCGATAGAGAAATTTCTTTCGATTTGCGCAAGATCGGCGCCATTATTCGATAACCATTAGTGAAATAAAACGTTGTTGATAAATAAAAGTTTTCCGGTAAGGAGAGAATCATGAATCCGAGCACAATAGACCATCTGGAAACAAACGGACTCCACTCTAATGAGATCGCAGAACTTCACGACGCCGGCGACTACCTGCTCGAGGCAGAGTTGAGCCTCTCACGCAACATAGACGTCGTGCAAAGAAAAGGCCAATTGATCGACCTGACCAATGTCGTAAAGGCAATCGGAAACGCCAGGAGCCACCTGCCCAAAGGCCAATTGAGGAATTGGGCGACTTACCTTGAAGACAGAGTCCAGGCATGTATTGCGGAAGTTAAAGGCGAGCTTGCGTTCCTTGAATTCATGATGTACCTGCAACGTGCAGACCACTCGAAGACTACAGCCGCCTGAGACCGGTTGACAAGGTATCATGACCGAGGAGCCTTTGAACTGCAAAGGAATCTCCTGATTCGGATGTGATATGTCAGACGTTGGCCGGATTATCTCCTGCCGGGGACGTAATGATTCGACATCCACTTGACGTCCCGTCCCAGGCTCGGGGCAGTGCTTTCCCCGCCTGCGTTCCGGATCGTATCGCCATCCAGCCAGACATGTTTTTCGGCATGGCCATCGGCAAAGCCGATTGTACTGCGGTCGTTATGGAAGATCGCCAGCGGATCAATCCACGAAGGTGAAGTTCCGTATCTCATGATCCACGAGCCCATATTCCAACCGCGGTCATCGGTATTCTCAAGGAAGACGATTTTCATTGCAGGACTCACGATCTCACCCATCTTGTCGACACACTTCGGATCATTCGGTTGTTCGCCGTGCATCAGCCCGGTAATCGAATAACTCCGCTTGCCGCCTCTATCTACCTGCCTGCGGTAGTTTCTGTCCGCCGGACAATGCCATGCTTTCTCGCTTTCCACATAGGGACCCAGGGCGCCGCTCAACAGCCCCCTGCCCTCATCCTCCAGGGGGCAAGGGATCGGGTCGCCCGTATACGTACCGTCGACACGATGCGGGGGATTCACAAACCAGGCATTGTCTTTGTATGGACCTCCGTATGAGGTGGTGCTTCGCCAAAACGCCAAATCGGCATAGTTAGCTTCACGCGGAACATGTCCGTTGCAGAGCTTCGAGTCATTTTCCTCTGCGTAGAGCCACCAGCACTTGGATATACCACTCACATTCGCAAGACACACCGCACCGGCGGCCTGCTTCTTGACCGTATTGAGGGCGGGAATGAGAATGGCCAGCAGCAAAGCGATGATGGCGATAACGACCAGCAGTTCTATAAGCGTAAAAGCTCTTTTCTTTCGCATCTGAAACCTCCATGGCGTATTGTGTGTTATGTTAACCTAACATTTCCTATTTACTCTCTTACGAAACATAATGTTCTCCGTTCGAGTTCACTAATTTTGCAAAACTCATGCTGTCATGCCTGTGGAGTACTTACCGGGCCCGTCGATTCACCCTTAAAAAGCGTCGCCTCCGCCGGCTGCAAAAGAAGAGGCCCTGCCCAGTCACCGTTGCTTGCCTGCATTCTTTCGATGCAGAGTCGCAGATACGGCGTGGGGTCCGGCATTTCGATACATGTAACAGAAGGGCAGACATAGCGAGTGAGCCCCTCGTCATTGATCGTGCATACCGATACATCCTCTCCAACCTTGATACCGCGGTCATGCAGAGCACGACTCGCTCCGACAGCGGCAGGTGCAGTTGTGCAAAACAATGCCGTCGCCTTCAATTGGCCCTGCTTGAGAATGGCTGTCATCTGATCATAAGCACGTTTAATCGGCGGGTCAAAGCTCTGAACACCTTCGCCGAGAAGTTTCCCCCCCAGCCGATGTGTCGCCCGCCAAAGCTGCCACTGCTCGATTCGCCCCCGAATCACCGCATCTTCAGCCTGCACATTGAAGCAATCTACGGTGCGATGACCTATTTCGGCAAGGTGGTCAAGCAAACGCTGCACCCAGAACGAGGGAAACAAAAATACCGAATGAATGCCATGCATCGACAGGTCTTGCCCAAGAACCGATACGGACCTTCCCGCACCGGCAAGTTTATCGATGGCTTTGGAAGGGATATCTTCGGCGCTTGGGATCAAAAATGTGCTTGAAAAACTGTTAAGTGTATCCTGCAGAACCGGGTCGTCCCAATGTATGTAAAGAATCGTTCTGACCCTGGCCTTGAAATCTTCACCGGCGCGCTCGGCAGCCAGACGCCATTTTTCCACATCACCCGACGACAGATAAGGAACAAGCATCCCCAAAGTAAGCTGCTCTGAGCTGAGGCTGTCCCCAATAGCCAGTCGCCCATTTGAAAGTCGCTTGAGCAAACCTCTCTGGATCAACTGCTCAATCGCTTTGCGTGTAGTCATCCGCGAGGTGCCCATCTCAGTAGACAGATGTCGCTCGGCGGGTATCTCGGTAAGAATATAGTCACCGTGGCGGATTCGCCGCTCCAGCAATCGCTCAATTTTTTGGACTTTCGTCGGCATTATCGATTTCCTTCTTTTTCAGGTGTAGAGAACATAATATTAGACCGTTTCTGTATAGGTGTCAAGTGTTTTTTTGAAATTGGTCTGGCTAAAGGCAAAAAAACCAAATACCGAACCCTGAAGAAGTTTTATTAGTAGATAATGAGAGTTTTTTTTGTCGGCCCAAAAATCGCATAAACATTTTA
>JAGHBX010000477.1 GCA_021160785.1 Planctomycetota bacterium
GACAAGGAGAGTGAAATGGCAAGTTTTAACAAGGTTATACTGCTTGGCAATCTTACGCGTGATCCGCAGTTGTCGTATCTGCCGAGCCAGACTCCGGTGGTTGAGTTTGGTTTGGCGACGAATCGCAAGTGGACGGCGCAGGACGGCAGCCAACGGGACGAGACGTGTTTTGTGGACTGCCAGATGTACGGTAAACGAGCGGAAGTAATCAACAAGTACCTTAAGAAAGGGAATCCTTTGTTTGTCGAGGGTCGTTTGAAGTTCGACAGTTGGCAGGCTCAGGACGGTTCCAAGCGAAGTAAGCTAAGGGTGTTTGTTGAGAACTTTGAATTTATCGGCGGCGGTCAGAGAGCCGGTGGCGGCGGCGGCCAGGGTGGATATGGCAGTCAACAGGCCGGTGGCGGTGGTCAGGGAGGCTATGGCGGGCAGGCGCCGGCGGGTCAGCCTGGGCCGGAGATGGGCGGTGGACAGCCTCCTGCGGGCGGTCCCGGCGATGATGTGCCGTTTTAGGGCGATTTTGGTGGGGTAAACCCCACCCTGCGAGCAGGATGTGTGTTGAGGGTGTTAATTGAAAGTGTGTGATTAATTTTATAGTATCTTTTTTGGGTAGCGGGTAAAATATGAGAAATGTCAAACAAGGCAGGCAGGGCAAACAGGTCAAGCGAAAGCGAAGATTCGGCGCCGGTATTCGTGAGCAGACGCAGTGTCGGTTCTGCAGAGAGGGTACGAAGTATGTTGATTACAAGGATATTGACACGCTGCAGAAGCTTCTGACGCATCGCGGCAAGATTTTTTCGCGTAAGCGCAGCGGTAATTGTGCCGGTTGCCAGCGTAAGGTCAAGACAGCGATCAAGCGCGCCCGTTTCATGGCGTTGCTTCCGTTTTCGAGTTGAGGCGGGTCTCGTTTTTGAGATAGCGGTGCGGCGGGTGTTTTTTGTCCGGTCGTGTCGGAGGTTTGGCGTTAATCGTGTAAAGTTGATTTGACTGCAGCAAATCTGTGGAGATGGAATATGAAAGTGTTACTTTGTCAGGATATTGAGAAGTTGGGCTGGCTTGGGGATATCGTTGAAGTGAACAACGGTTATGCCCGCAACTATCTTCTTCCTCAGCAGTTGGCGATTTCGCCGACGGAAGCTAATGTGAAGTCTCTTGCCGATGCGAAGGTGCGTCGTGCGCAGGAGCGCACGTTTGCACTGGAGAAGTTGAAGCAGGTTGTCGCGGCGGTTGACGGCGCCGAGGCGGTTGTTGCCGCGAAAGCGAATGAGTTGGGTCATTTGTTCGGTTCCGTCGCCGAGCGTGATATTGCGGCCAATCTTCGCGAGCAGGGTTTTGAAGTGTCCGACGAGATGGTTCAGTTGAGTGAGCATATCAAGGAAGTTGGTACGCACGAGGTGAAGTTGAAAGTGGCGGCGGATCTTTTCGCCATGATCAGCGTCGTTGTGGTTTCTCAGGATGGGACAATTGACTCAATCGACGAAGACATCACGGAATAGTGAAAGCGGCCTTGCGGGCGGCGGTTCGGCAGAGGAGATGATGTTGCCGGTTCGCGGCATGCCGGAGTCGATGGAGGGGGAGGCGGCTGTATTAGGTTCGATGATACTCGATCCGGTCTGCATTGGGCAGCTTGTCCAGATGATCGAATCCGAGGTGTTTTATCGTCCGGAGCACCAGACCATATTCGAGAGCCTGGTTTCACTGTACGACAAGAACAGCAAGATCGACCTGGTTTTGCTTCGCGACGAGTTAAAGCGGCGCAACAAGCTCGAATCGGTTGGGGGGGTCAATTACCTCGTTGAGATCGTCGAGTCGGTTCCGTCTGCGGCGAATGTGGAGTATTACGCCGAAATCATCCGGGAGAAGGCGATGCTGCGTGAGTTGGCGCGTGCAAGCCGCGAGATTCTGGAAGAGGCGTACAGTGAACAAGGCGATGTGGCCGAAAAGCTTGACGCTGCGGAGAAGAAGATATTCGCGGTGACGGAAAAGAAGATAAGGGGCACGGTCCTTCCTCTGAAGAGTTTGATATCTGAGGTTTTCGAGAACATCGAATCTCGCAAGGGGATTCATATCACGGGCCTCCCGACGGGTTATTATGAGCTTGACGAGAAGCTTTGCGGTCTGCAAAACGGCGAGATGATTATTGTCGCGGGCCGTCCCAGCATGGGCAAGACGAGTTTTGCACTGAATATTGCCGAGCATATCGGGGCGGACAACAACATACCGGTGGTGATCTTCTCGCTTGAAATGAGCAAACACCAGCTTGTCGAGCGTTTTTTGTGCAGTCGGGGCAAGATTGATTCTCAACTTGTGCGCAAAGGCATGTTGGATACGGATCAATTGGAAGAACTGACGCGGACAGGCAGCGAGCTTTATGACAAGCCGATTTTTGTGGACGACACACCTGGCTTGACTCCGCTTGTGATTCGCGCCAAGTGTCGCCGCCTGAAATCTCAGCATGATATTGGTTGTGTACTGATAGATTATATGCAGTTGATGAGTCTGGGGGGGCGTGTGGAGTCCCGTCAGCAGGAGATTAGCACGATATCTCGTTACTTGAAGGCGCTGGCTCGCGAGTTGGAGGTGCCGGTTGTCGTATTGAGTCAGTTGAACCGCGCATCTGAGGGCAGGGAAGGCCACAGACCGAGAATGAGTGATTTGCGTGAGAGCGGCAGCATCGAGCAGGATGCCGATGTGATTATGCTGCTGCATCGTGAAGATTATTATCACCGTGGAGAGCCGGACTATGTCGAGAGCAGCACGGCTGATATAATTATTGCCAAGCAGAGGAACGGGCCTACCGGGACTGTCCAACTTGTGTTCAACGGCGAGTTCACGCGTTTTGAGAATCTCTCTCACGCACAGGAACCGTTTTAGGAGAAACCATGGCTGTCTGTGGAAAACCAGGGATGAAAAGCAATTGTTTGTTGTTTGCTTTGTCGTTTGTCGTGTTGTTCGGGTGTGCGTATTGTCAGGCTCAAATCGGCGGCGTTCCAGAGGCGAATATCGAGGGGATGACGATCGGCTCGATTGAGATTGAAAGCAACCGGACCGACCCCACCGTGTCTCGGTCGGAAGTATTGAATGCGGCGCGTGTTCGGCCGGGGCAGTCATTTAGTAAGGTTGCGGTGGCGGAGGGTGTCGAGCGAATTTCGGACCTCGAAGGGGTTGGGCTTGCCGATTACAGGGCGGTGGCGGTGGGCAACCAGGTGAAGCTCACGTTTATAGTGGACGAGAGGAACCTTGTTCGCTCGATTGTCTTTCAGGGCATGGACGCTTTAAGCCAAAAAAAGCTTTTGAAGGAACTTGATTTCAAGAGGGGCGACTATCTGGATGAGTTGAATGTTAACGGCGGCGCCGAAGCGATTAAGCGGTTATATCTGGAGAAGGGTTACTCGTCGGTCAGGGTAGAGAAGGAC
>JAGHBX010000113.1 GCA_021160785.1 Planctomycetota bacterium
AAGGAAAATCAGAGACGATACTTTAAGGGGCTCGAAGATCATCGCGAATATGCCAGGCAGGCAGATAAAATCTGGAGCGGTGAAGTGTCGCAAAGACTTGCCCTTCTTGCTGACTCTGTCAAGGCAGATAGCAAAAGTATGGTTGTTTATAACGCGTTGCCATGGAAACGGTCAGGGCTGGTGGATGTTCCGGGGCAAAAAGGCAAACAGATATTCGTAAAGGACATCCCTGCAAGCGGGTACAAGGTTGTATCGATAAAAGAGTCCGATGAATCGGTTGCCGATGGCGAAAATACTCTTGAGACTCCCTTTTACAAGGTGGTATTCGACCTTGAGCGAGGTGGAATATCGTCACTTATAAATAAAAGGACCGGCAAGGAGATAGTGGATACAAACAGCGAGTTTGTACTGGGGCAGTTCCTTCATGAACGCTTTAGTGCCGATAACGTGATGGACTATGTCAACTCCTATACAAGGAAGGAAGCCGGCTATGGTGAGGCTGCCTGGGGTAAACCTGGAATGCCGAAAGATGTTAAGTATGCAAAGACCGTACCGTCTGACTGGGAAATAACAACTTCAAAATCAAAATCCAGTGATGTTGTGACTTTGACTGCCGGCGATACAAAGGGACTGGCAAAAGCATATCAGATGAGATTTACCTTCCCGAGGAATGAGCCGTTTGTGGAAGTAGAGTGGACAGTGGACACCACAACACCGACAAGGATTCCCGAGGGTGGATGGCTTTGTTTCCCGTTTGCATTGGAATATCCGAAGTTTACCGTCGGACGTCCGGGTGGGCCGATAGATCCTGCAAAAGATATCATTGATGGCTCTAATCGCCATATGATGGCGGTGATGAGCGGAGTTTCCGTTGAAAGCACCGACGGTACCGGCATGGGAGTCTGCCCCCTGGACTCGCCGCTGATAAGCATGGGCGAGCCAGGGCTGTGGAAGTTTACTTATGATTACGTCCCAACAAAGCCCGCGGTATTTGTCAATCTGTATAACAATGAATGGAACACCAATTTCCCATTATGGATTGAGGGCTCGTGGAGCGAGCGTGTCAGGGTATGGCCGATCGGCAACAAGGATGTCGTAGAAGATTTGACTGTTAATTCCTGGAATGCCCGTATGCCGCTTCTTGCAGCACAAGCGACCGGTAAAAAAGCAAAACTCCCGAAATCACGTCAAGGTCTTTCGCTGTCACGTAAAGGTGTTTTAGTGACCGCGTTTGGTAAAGATCCATACGGAGCAGAAGGTACCTTGCTTAGAGTTTGGGAACAGACCGGCAAATCCGGAAAGATAACTGTTAAACTTCCCAAGGGAGTAAAAGTTACGAAAGCGACACCGGTTAATTTGCGAGGTGAGATTACAGGCAAAGCAATAAAAGTATCCGGTGGTAAATTGAAGTTCGAGTTGGGCGCGTATGCGCCGACAAGTTTTGTTCTGGAATAATAAAAGGATACAGCAATGACTAAAAGGATTAAACCTATCCAGGATTTTCCATATGAAGTCGTGCATTGGAGGATATGATACCATGATTGGAGGTTTGCACAATAAGGTTGGTAATATCCATCAGATCGGCGGCATTGAGACATCCGTACTGGATAACGGACCAGCCAAGGGATCGCGGATTGCCTGGGTCAATACCGGCAGTGGTCTTCGGTACAAAGTGGCGATTGACCGTGGGCTGGACATTGTGGATGCGTTCTATAATCAGCATAGTCTGACCTGGCTCAGCCATGGTGGCCTGACGGCCCCGAATCCCGCTGCCAACAGTGGGATTGAATGGCTATATTCATTTTCCGGCGGCTTGGTAACGACTTGTGGTCTGACTCATATTGGCAGCCCGGAATCCGATGACACGGAAATCCGTGGGCTTCATGGGCGTATCAGCAATATTCCCGCAACACTGGAATCCGTTATTCAACCTGATCCGGCGACCGGAAAGATGAACATGTCTATCACGGCCCTTGCCAAAGAGTCAAAGGTTTTTGGTCCGCATCTGACACTTCGACGAACCATTTCAAGTATGCTGGGAGAATCAACGATAATGATTCGTGATGAAGTCACCAACTGTGGCAATACGCCGTGTCCACATATGATTTTGTATCATTGTAATTTTGGCTGGCCACTGGTGGATGAAGGGGGAAATATTGTTTACAAGGGAACTTGCGAATCCCGGGGAATGGATTTCGACAATGAATTATTCAATGAGAAACAGGACTATAAAAAATGCCAAAAACCACTGGAAAGCCACAAGGGATTCGGCGAATCCTGCGGATTTATTGATGTTCAGCCAGATTCAGATGGCTTCTGTCATGTCGGGCTTGTCAACAGCCGGTTGAGTTTTGCCCTGGTAATGACATATCAAAAACAGCAACTGCCTGCGTTAACCAACTGGCAGCATTGGGGGCCGAGCGAATATGTTTGTGCGATGGAACCCGGCACGAATCCTCCAATCGGTCAAAATAAAGCCAGAGAAGAGAATACGCTGGTCATGCTGAAACCGGGTCAGAGGCGAACGTATCAGTTGGATATTCAGGTGTTGTCTGATTCCCAATCGATACAGGATTTTGTATCAAAGACCCAATAAATTCTGATTTTCCATATGAAGTTGTATAAAAAATGAAATTTGCAAAATAAAGTTTATGAAAGGCGTTTGGTTGAGTTGTCATTATACCAAATAGGAAAAACCAATGAACGAAAGAAGCTTGTCTAAACAAGATTATAAACGGTTTCTTTTGGAGTCACACGCATTGTTCTGTCAATGTCCTCAATATATTTCTGTTTCTGAAAACATCAGTTCACTCGAACTGGCGCATCTTATACCTGAAGTTCCTGAGACTGTACTTTCAATATATGTAGGTATAAACGATGCAGTTTGTAATAAGGGGTTGATTACACCACTGCTTCCACAGCATGGGCACAACAATGTTTTTGTTTTTGATTCCCAGGATTATTCCGGAGGTACGGATGTTCCCTCAGGGACAATTGATGCACGTTATATTTTACCAGGATTTGAACCTCCCAATGATAGTTGGAACAAGCAATGGACCTATGTAATGATTAAGGATCCAGCACGAACCTTCAGCAGTCTGTGGCAGGAGGTAGGTTATATCGATATGATTCCTGCGAAATTTGAAGATTTTACAATGCTTACTGATATGAAAATCAGCAAACTTTGCACTTTTATTTCACCCAAGGCCTTTGAACATCCTGTCAATAAAAGCAGGTCGTATTTAAAAGAAGCGATAAAACGAGGTGAACGATTAGTAAGCCAGTTTCAGATACCTGAACTTATAAGAAATGAATTTGATGGCCTTGTACCTGTGGTGCTTGATAAAGGTGAGAAACTGTATGTTGCGACCACGGATTTCGGGCCGTGTGCACATGGTTGGTGCAACATTCATCCCGATAACTTACAGTTAGCAGTAATAAACGAAAACTCAGCGATACCTTTAGACCTGGTAATCTCCAAGCCACCTATTAACCCAAAATATTCAGAGAAGCTAATTCCTGCAAAGGGAAGTGCTGATATGACAACCGACTGGTTTTTTAGAGCAGATAAAATATCACGAAAACCAATAGTGACCGGAGCCATCAAAGGATAATATAATGAGCGTTGATGTTTTGATTCTAAATACGGCGGTGGTGGATTTCAGAAGTTCTGAATTTTCGCTCTCAGAGCGACTTGCCGGATCGGGTGGTCTGGCTAAATGTGACACTGAGGATATGCCTAAATACACCCAACAGCATTATTGCCAATGGATAGAAAATGGACAAGTTACCGCAGGTGGTCCTGGTAATACCGCTCCATTAATTGCCAAAGCGGGCTTGAAAGTAGCTGTAGCTGCAAACCTTGGCAAAGGTGGCTTTGATGGTCTAGATGCACCGGGCAGGTTTTTCTATGATACAATGATTTCCAATAATGTAGATATGTCAGAAGCTGCGGAAGCTAATCAGCAAGGCTCTGATCGTTCCTAAGAGGCGCCGAGCCACCAAACCCACCCAGGCGTCGAAGCGTAAACGACTGGCGGACAAAAAGCATCGTAGCGGCATTAAGTC
>JAGHBX010000456.1 GCA_021160785.1 Planctomycetota bacterium
ACCGAACAATTGCGAGAAAGCGAGGTAATACGCAGCGCTAAACAAAATTCCCTGACCATAAAATTCGTCACGAATTACCGCTTTTGCTGCGCGCCTATGCTGCCTGAAGCCAAACACATTAACATGGCCAGCCCAATCCGATTGCCCAAAAAAACATATAATCTTTAACTGACGCAGAACCAACGACTTACACATGACAGTGCCATTGGTACCGGACACCTTAAATTCGTTCAAGACAGGTAACCGAAAGGACGTTTACAAATAAGTTGTTGCCCCGGCGCGCCGGGCCGCTTACTCCTCTTTCTTGCCTCCGAACAGGTCGCCTATGCCTTTTATTATGTTGTCCGGGTTTTTGATGACGTCTTTGATTTCTGTGGGGAGTTTGTCGCCCAGTTTGTCGTCAAGTTGTTTTTGTACTTCGTTGTTCAATCGTTCCTTGCCGGCTTCGACGAGGGCGTTTTGGAATTGGTTTGTCAGGCCTTTGGTGTCAAATGCGATTCGCGGATCGGTGGGTGGGCCGATTAGGCGCAGGGTTGTTGTGAGATTCTTTAGTACACCGAGGACCTCGGATGAGGTTTTGGCGTCGAGGCCTAACATTCCTTTGCCGGTGGAGTCGGCCTGGAGGTTTTCGAGATTTACGAGGATATTCATGTCGATCATTTCGGCCGACGCCGTTCCTTTGAAACTGCCCGAAGCGGTACCGCTTTCAAAACCGATGGGGTTCTTGTCGCTCATCTGCGACTGCAATTGTTTGAGATTAATCTGCTTGAACCGCCCTTCGATGGCCGGGATATTGTCGGTCGAGTCGAAACGGCAGGTCATGTCAAATGCCTGGTTGTCGTCCTGCGACTGGATTTCGATCCGGACGGGCAGGCCTGCGGCGGCGGGTGCGTCGCTTATGTTGGTCAGGATGATTTTGCATTTTCCGAACTGTTCGCCGGGCAGATCGACCTGGTCCAGCACGATCTTTTTTGCGATTACACGCGGTGTCGGCGTTGTCTGCGCGCGGGCGGCGAGATATTCGAGGTAGCTTTGGGGTATCTGTTCGGGTTCGGGTTTGGTCTTCTTTGATTTGGGCAGCCACTTTTGTATCTTTTGCAGGAACTCTTTTAGCTTCTTTGCATTTTCGAAATACGTTTCGAGCTTGCCGATATCGCCGGCGGGTACTTTGTAATCATCGGGATCGAAAGGTTCTTCTTGGGGCGGTTTCTTTTTCAGAACTTCGCCCGGGGTTTGTCTCTGGGTGTCGAACCGGACATCGGAAAGCTCGACTTGGTCGGCGACGATCCGGCCGCACAACATGTTATACACGCCGGCGTCGGCGGAGAACTTGCCGATATACAACTGGTTTTTTGCAGGCTCTTTGGGGTTGGTCGCCTGGATTTGGGTCGCGGTGATTTTGCCGCTCGTCGCCGAGATATTCATGCTTGCGATATTGACTTCTGCGCCGTTGGCTTTGGTCATGGCGGCTGCGGCAAATCCAGTCAATTTCTCGTCGCCTGCAATAAACCATACGGCCGCGCAGATCAGCAGTAAGACAATCGCCAGTACGACGCCTGCCTTGCGAATGACGGGGCTCTTGCCGGCAAGGGCTGTTCTTACATCTTTAGTCCTCTTGCCGACCAGGATTCTGTCGAGGATCCGGACCCAGCGGTTATTGCACCATTTCTGAAAGGCCTCGGAGCCGGTTTCCAGTTTGAGCCATCTCTTTCGGAATGCGGTAATCAATCTTGCCATAATCAAGCCGAATATGAGTCCTGCGACGGGTCCTGCAACCATTGCGGCGGCGACGGAATAGCGACTAAAGTCGGTCAGTCCCAGGATCGGCATCTTCGCCATTGCGCCGAGGAGCCCCGCCAGATATGTCTGCACGAATCCGCCGAGATGGTACATCAGCGGGGCAAGCGACAGGCAGAGTGTTTTGGCAAGGGCGCCGCTCAGGAGGAACAGGCCCAGGTGGATGTTCAGCAGTACGAACAGGATCAGGATGAGTGCATGGATTCCATAGAATCCCGGTATAAGGCCGAATGTAAAGCCTAATGCAATCGACAGGGTGATCATCAGGGGGGAGACGCCGCCCCGAAAAATGGCGATGAATTTGCGTATGCGTTTGGGCAGTAACATGTCTGTTTCCTTTCCTGAAGCGACAGTGTCCGATACACCTGGTGTATTATTGGGCCATTTCGACAAGGTGCAAGGAAAAAACCTCTTATCCTTTCCAGGTTAGCGGTGGGCTAATCCCGGCGCGCCGGGACACCCTACCAGCTCCTCCCCTGCCCGCCGTGGTAAAAGTTCTCTCTTGTAAGATTCAAATGAACCGCTATAATGGACTCCTCCCAGCGGGAAAACAGTGTTAAATAGCAGAACGGACGGCAATGAAATTTAGTGAACTCAATCTAAAGCCCGAGTTAATGGCGGGTCTCAAGGAAATCGGTTACACCGAACTGACACCCATCCAGGAGCAGACTTTCAGCCACGTTCTTTCGGGGCGTGATATGATCGCCACCGCCGAGACTGGTTCGGGAAAGACCGCCGCCTGCGCCGTACCTCTCGTGCAGGAGATCGATACCTCACTCAACGCCATCCAGGTCCTGGTGCTCGTTCCCACGCGGGAACTGGCGCTTCAATACGTGCGCGAAATCTCCGAGATCGCAAAGAAAACCCCGGTCATACCCTTTGCCGTATACGGCGGTTTCTCGATGCCGATTCAAGTCAGCAAACTGGCCCACGGCGTCCATATCCTCGTCGCCACTCCAGGCAGGCTTATCGATCTTCTTTATAACAGTCCCCTGCGGCTGAGCGAGGTTAAAACCTTTATACTCGACGAGGCCGATGAAATGCTCAACATGGGTTTCATCGGTGATGTGGAATTTGTCATCTCCTGTCTGATTCATGAACATCAGACCCTGTTGTTTTCGGCCACGATGCCGTCGGAGATCAAGCGTCTTGCGGCCAGGTATCTAAAAGACCCGGTCACCATCGAACTCAATATCCGGCAAAGGGCGCCCGAAAATCTGGAGCATCATTTTCAGATGGTAAAGGGTCATGAGCGTTTTGAGATATTAGTCGAATATTTCCGGCATGAGAAACCGAAGCAGGCGATCATATTCTGCAATTCCCGCCGCAACGTCGAGAAGCTGTACGATCATCTGAAGAAGAAATTCGATTCGGTCGATATGATTCACGGCGGATTAGAGCAATCCAGACGCACTTCGCTTTTCAATCGCTTTAAGAGGATGAATATCAGGTTCATGGTTGCTACCGACGTGGCGAGCCGGGGGCTGGATTTTAGCCACGCCAGCCATGTCGTCAATTACGATTTTCCGATGAATCCGGAGGCTTACACGCACCGGACTGGACGAACGGCGCGGATGGGCAGGAAAGGGATTGCGCTTACGCCTCTTACGAGAGGCAATTTGCGGGAATTGAAAACCGCCATCAAGGTCAATCAACTCAAGCCAATCTGGCACGGCAGGGAACCGGACCTCGAGCGCGCACCACAAAAACGAGCCGGCGGCGGATACTCCGGCGGCAGGTCGCGCCGCGGTGGTTCTGGCGGCGGCCGGGGACGCGGGCGGCGGAATAACCGGGCTTCGGGCAGAGGTTGACCGCCGGATTCGGTTTTTGGGGCTTGTTTTGTGGAATCGATTAGAAGGGGCAATTGCCATGAAAGACAGAGTTGCCGAGATAATCGGGATGCACCAGCGACTGGTGGGCGAATTTGAAACGGCAAGTGTCGAGATTGTCATAGCCGCCGCGGAAATGATTGCGGAGTGTTTCACAAAGGGCGGATGCCTTTATCTTTGCGGCAACGGGGGCTCGGCAGCCGACGCTCAGCATATTGCCGGTGAGTTTGTCGGGCGATTCAGGAAAGACCGCAAGGCGCTGCCGGCGGTCGCTTTGACGACGGATACGTCGGTGCTGACGTGTATCGGCAACGATTTCGGCTTTGAAGATGTTTTTGTTCGCCAGGTCGAAGCGCTTGTCACGTCTTCGGATATCCTGTGGGCGTTTTCGACAAGCGGCACATCGAAAAACGTCGTCGCCGCCGCCGAAGCGGCACGGAAGAAGTCGGCGGCAATTATCGCATTTACAGGAAGGCGCAATACCCCCCTGGAAAGTTTGTCGGATATTTGTCTGACAGTCGATGCGCCCACCACCGCCTGCGCCCAGGAGATTCATCAGTTGGCCTATCACATCATCTGCGATCTTGTGGACCAACGCCTTTTCGCCGACAACGCCGATTGAGGCTTCCTGGGGTTACATGTTGCGCCGAATCACCGCTGCGGAGGCAACTGTCTGAGATTGACCGCCGACGGTAACTTTCATGAGGATTCGCACGTCTTTGACGTTTGTGGGATCACCGGGTACGGGTGTTCGGTCGAATCTCATGTCAGTCACATTTTCGCAAAGGACATAGCTGTCCACATTTGGGTTGATGTCCAGGTATAATGTTTCGTCGGTGTCGTTCCATCGATAGGTTATGTTGCGGCCGTCGGCGGTTATCATGCTGCACTGGTTTGGGGGTTCAGACACCTCAACTGGCCATGCTGTTCGAAGGTCGGAGGTGATTCTCGTCATGGCCTGTCGCGCCGTGCTCATCGCGGCGAATATGTTCTCATTGGCTTTATAATTCATCGCCGAGGCTTGAACTGCAACACCGACCGCCGCCATTATCATCGCCAGCAGAGCCAGCGCGATAAGGGTCTCGACGAGTGTGAAGCCGACTTTTGATCGCAAGCGTCTTGCAAACATGATAGTCTCCTTATGGGAGCTTTAGTAGTTGGCTCTTATCCAGCTTGCCGAACTGACGGGCCTGTTATTCTGCACGATGACCACCGTTATTCTGACAAAGTCGCTGGGAGGGTTATCCTCCAACTCTTCAAGCGATGAAGGCTTGACATATTCGACGGTTATCTGCTGCGTGAACGAGCCGAAATCCGTCAGCGGATCCCCCGTGACATCCACAGGGGGACAGAAGCCGACGTTGTCGAAGTCATCCAGATCGTCGTAATCGGCGACTGTCGTTTCGCCGGATTCGGGACCGAATGTATCGGTCCCGGTATCAGGGTCGATCACCGGCAAAGCTGTGGTAAGCTCTCGAATCTCTTCGATAAGAAACTCGGCGGTCGACAAATCTACGGCAGCGCCGTTGACCTGTGTGAAAGCGCCGTTTGCGCCCACCAGCGCCGCGATTGCGATTCCGATGATCACCACCGCCACGAGAATTTCGGCGAGAGTAAATCCGTTGGCCGCAATCGCCCTTGAACGAATCAAGTGCTTTTTCATCATCGCTTTCTCCATGTCGGTGTTATTATGTAACAACCTTGGACATTTGAAATATGGGTAGTATGACACTCATGGCGATAAATCCCACCAGTATACCCATCAAAACGATCATAATGGGCTCAATCATCGACGTCACCATTTTGATGACGGTCTTGAGCTCTCTGGCGTAGAAGTCCGAGATGTCGCTGAGGACGTCGCCTAACGTGCCGGATTCTTCGCC
>JAGHBX010000200.1 GCA_021160785.1 Planctomycetota bacterium
GCCCAGATCGATACCCACAACCTTCCCACCGCCGGCCGACCGAACCGACCTGACCCTCCCGACAGCCTCAATAATCCCCGTAAACATCTTTTTCCCTTCAAACAGAGGTAAAATACCATATCGAAGCTATACTATTGCCGGACCGTACAAAAGTCAATCGACTTCGGCGACCATTTATGACACTCGCAGTATTAAATCGCCGCACCAGCCCCCATCCAAAATGAGGTTTTGAGAAATAAAATCCTTTTTTTTCACGCCAAATAGTGGTATGATACGGTGGGTTGTAAAATTGCAAAGACAATAGCCTCAAAAAGCGAGGGAGTCGGAAATGTTGAAATATCTACAGAATAAACCGGTTATAAGCATAATAGCGGCGTGCATTGTCATTTGCGCGGCGATGATTCGACCTGCAAATGCGCAGTTCGGCGGTGCCAGCGGCGTGTTGGCGCCCACACGAATACAACAGGGCGACTACGGGCGAGACCGATCCCAAGGCCGGCAACCTGTAAATCGACAGCAGCAGGCAAAACAGGCAATCCAGACCGCCGCGAGAGAGATGGACCAGACGCTCGTGCAGATACTGGAGATGGTCAACAAACAGGCCAGACCGCGACCGGAGATGCTGGACGCATCCAAACGGACTGCCGCTATCGCCGGGAAATACGGCAAGCAATACAGCGCCGGACTCAGGTGTGAGATTCTCATGCTCCGGGCATGGAACGGATATTATGCCGACGACATGCCCACAGCCGTAATGGCCGCCAGGCAGGCCTACCAGACCGACAGCACCAACCGGGACGCCGAAGCAACACACGTAACGATGTCTCTGCTGATGGATAGAAAGCCGCAGAAGATCGCACCCCGCAAATCGCCGACGACATCGAGCAACAATTCCCGCAGCGGCAGAAGGAATTCGAGAAGCGACCCATACACCGCCACACAGAACGCTCGGGATGCAGCGATAAATGTAAAAGCATCCACGGGAAATATCCTGAATCTGAATATCGATGCGATTGACCTCGACCTGATCGGACAGACAGTACCGCCCATGCAGGTGAACTGTTTGAATTCCACGACGTTTGATTACAACCCCGCCCAGTCAACTCTTTGCCTTCTTTTCTGGCAGTTAGGTTCCAGGAACGCATCGGGCGAGCCCAATAATATGATGCCGGGCATGGCGACCGGCCGCGCCGGCTATGGCGGAGGAGGAGCCGGTTATGGCGGGGGCGGTCGCGCCAGCTATGGCGGCGGCCGCGCCGGTTACGGCGGTGGCTATGCCGGCGGAGGAGCCGGTTACGGCGGCAGAGGTGGCGGTTATGACGAGCGAGGTTACGGCGGACGCGGCGATTACAGGGACGAGGGTGATTATGGCGCAGGCTATCGCCAGCCCGATACCAACCGCACCGCCAGGAAGGGAGACCCGTTTGCGAGTGAAATGACGGCATACGGTCAAATCTTCGGTTCGTATCTGGCCCACCCGAAAGTCAAATTCCTTGCAGTCAACACAGACCCCATCACAAGCGCTCCGACGGTGGTGAACAAACTGCTGAAAAGCCCCTGGCCGTGGGCGCAGGTAATGGCCGCAAAGCCCGCCAGCGGCATGGCCCAGTACGCCAACCTCGATTGCAAACAGCCAAAGCTTGCCATCGTGGACACATCCGGAACCATCAAGTATGCAGGCCCGGCCGCTGGATTTCTGGCCCCGATGATGTTAACACGCCTCGCCGGTGCGCCTCCCTCGACGACCCCGACAAGGCCGCCCGGCGGCAGGACGCCTCCAAGGATGATGATTAATCCTTTCAAGGGACTGTTCGGCGGCAACACCCCGCGACCACCGGCGCGACCACCGGCCAACACCCAGACGGACCGCACCACCACCCCGCCGCCGCCTAATCGAACCAACGAGGATGACAACGAAATAACACCCGAAAGTTACCAGGCAGGCAAGCTGCTGGAATACGCAAAAATGTTCGTCTCGGCAGGTCGAAAACCAGTGCTGACATCAAAAAAGGGTATCGACCTCTGCAGACAGATCATCCACGATTATCCCAACACCAAATACGAGCGGGAAGCGCGTCTGCTGCTTCGCCGCGTGCCCGAGTATGAACGTAAACGTTACAAGATCACCGACAAGGAGATGGGCCTGTAGGAGATGAGTTCATAGTTTAGAGTTCGTAGTTCAGAGGGCAGTTCACTCGGAACCGACATCTACCAACTAAAAACAAATTCAAGGAGGATCAACAAATGAGCATCACGAAGACATCAGTGGGCATCCCCTCGATCTCGATTGTCGCCGATTGCCTGCCCGAAGCGTGGGAAAAAGCCGTCATCGCCGTCTGGGACAACGGCATCGATGTCCACACCCAATACGACAAGCCCGACGACCCGCCCAGCAAAGACGCAACCGTAATGGTCACCGTCGCCGACCCGTTCGCCGAGCCGCGAATCCACAAGAACTTCCCCGGCGGCCCGGAAGAGCTGGAATCATATCGCCAGGAAGTCGTCGCCGGAATCCACGACCACTGGATCGACCCCGCGGCCGGCAAGTGGACCTATACCTACCACGAGCGTCTCTTTGCCTATAGTCCCTCGGACGACATGCGCAACCCCGATGCGCCAAGGCCGTTTGCCCCCGTCAACCAGATAGACTATA
>JAGHBX010000541.1 GCA_021160785.1 Planctomycetota bacterium
ATATTAGCAGGGTATTGGCTTGGGCAAATCACGGGAGGTAATGATCCCGCAAAAGTTGCTGATATTTATGAAGATGATAATAATATCGTCGATATTTATGATTTGGGAATGTTAGCGGATAACTGGCTGGATTGTAGCTGGGATTGTGACTGAAAGGAATCAGATAATTTGTGATTTTGTGAAAAGAAAAGGATTTTCTTTAATCGAATTATTGGTTGTGATATCAATAGTATCTCTGCTGATGGGAATGCTTTTGCCGTCGTTAAACAGAGCACGTCAGCAGGCCAAAAGTATTTTTTGTTTGAACAACTTACGGCAAATGGCAATTGCTGCAAATAGTTATGCCTGTTCATACGATGATCACTACCCATTAGCATATTACACAAAACGGATCAATGGCATAAGGTACTACTACTCGTGGGATTTTACTACATGGAAAGACTGGAGCACTACTCCTGCTACGGAAGTAGTCGAGCCTGGGTTGCTCTGGCAGGGAGATACAATTGAAAAAGTGCACCAATGTCCTTCATTCAAAGGAACCCATAATTGGCTCGCAGACCCCTATACAGGCTATAACTACAACACCAGCTATATCGGGATGAACGAAACAGTATCTCCGCCAAATTCTGCCAGAACAACAGAGGTCGGACGGCCGTCAGAAACAGCTATTTTTGGTGATGGACAGTATAGTGGCGGTGCGAATAAATTTATGCGTGCCCCTTTTTCTAATCCAAGAGATGCCAGTTTCAGTGATCCGGCCCGTGCCGCAGGTACGCAGGGTTATCGCCACCTTAGCAAAACTAATGTGGCATTTTGCGACGGCCATGCAGAATCTATAAGAAAAATTTTCACAAACACAGACTCCATCGGGCAAGATCAACTCGATAGATACAATGAAACACATGATATTAGAATCGGATTTCTTTCAAAAGACAATGGATTATATGATCTGAAATTAAGGCTTATTATTTTAATTATGTTAGAGCCTGTCCAGAGCAATTAGATAATATGCAGGTCATCCGGTTAGCGGTTATAATTTCCGCAAAAACTTAATCTGGAATAATTAAAGGGGTCAGACCCCAATTTCGACACGCATCTTTGCCCAACGCACATTTCTCTTAGTGGGAGTGGTATGAGTTGCTATTCTATCAGCAGTTTGACCATGAGAATGAGAACCACGCCTAAGAAGACCATAAAGGCGCTTATCGTGCCGAACAGGATAGCGACTTCCTTTGCGAATTTTCGGGCAAAGAGCACTCTCATTTTGGTCGCCTTGTAAACGATGGAGATCGACAGCAGCAGGGGAAACATCCACAGCATCGACGCCGGATTCGTCGGAATATCGATAGGGCACGTAAAAGCCCCGAGGATTGCGCACATATCAGGTGTCATCTTCTTCGGCTCCTATCATTTCGCCTCTGCCGCACCAGGTCATATACACGGCGCTTATGATGCACAACAGGTTCAGCATGCCGGCGACGCTCGTATAAATTTGACCGACGTCATGGCTTTTGCCGTAACTGACATACTTTGGCTTGTTGTCTTCGGCTACCGACATTTCCACCTTGTTGGCGATCAATCCCACCACCGGCGAGGTCATGATTTGTGCGGCGTACCAGGGCTTTGCGCCGACCCGGTCGACCACCGCGATCGACCCGATGTAAAGCCCCGCCAGAAACGTCAGCGCGACCGTGACAAAAATAATGATCCCCCGCTTGCGTTCCTTGATGATAAAATGCCCCCCGCCCGGCACGGCCCATGCCGCCAGGCCCACCACAATCAGCAGCAAACCGTGATCAACCTTGCTTTTCGTCGTCGTCATCAGGCGGGGTCCTCGTTTTGCTTGTCTTCGGCTTTGTCCTGGGCTTTCTGTTTTTCTTCGTCATCGGACTGCGCCCAGCGGAAATTCATTCGTCCGAAAATATTGTCCGGATTGAAATGGATCAGCCCCAGACTGTTCGATATGCCGGCGTTCAGTTGAAAGGCCGTCATCGCCTTGTTCTTCAGATACTGGTCCCTGGTTACTTCTGTTCGCGAGATGTCCTTGACGACATAATAACTTGCATTGAAATCGAGTTCCAGAACAGCATTGATATCCGCGGCTTCGGTCTTGTCATCGTCCAACAGTTCGTACAGTTTGTCGTTGAGCTTCTTGGATTCGATTATGTCCTCGACGTTGATGTACGGATTGTCGGCAAAACGTTCCACATTCTTGGCCAAGTCCTGCTGGCCCATCCGAACGCGATTTGTCAGCTTCCGGCTTACCAGTCGGGACCTCGGAATGAGATTGCCCGTTTCATCTTTCTTCTCATGGGTCTTGTTGTACTTATCGACGGCTTCGGGCCAGGTCTTGTCCGCCAGCAGTTTGACAAATTCGTCCGCTCCGGCTTTGGCCATGGTCATCGCCGCGAGAAGTTTGCAGTCTTCGGCGACCTTTTCGGAGACCGAATGAACTTCTTCGGCTGCATCCTCGGGCTTATCCGGCTCATCCACGACGGAATGTTTGGTGCTGTAGCTGACATTAATGTCGGCTGGAACCTCGGCCTTGGCTGCGCCTATGACGCGCACCACCGCCAGGATACCGCCGTAGGCGCCTCGCAACGGACCGATGTTTTCCCACATTCGGGGCGCCGGCGCCTCAAAACGTCCCATCTCAGTTGCGCCGAGTTGGTCGATTGCAAAAACCAGTTTCCCCAGGCCTACAGGGATCTGGCTCTGTCCTTCGATCGACAACATTCCCAGGTTCGAATCATCGGACAAATCGGCTTGACTCAACATGCCCGTTTTGCCCGTGTACGCCATGATGCCGTGTTTGTCGGCGAGTTGGGCGGCTATCTTGTCGTAGGCAGCCGCGGCAGCCTCGAAATCCTTACCGGTTGCCTTATCCCTCTCCATGCCCCCAAAACCTGCGTCGGCAAGTTCCAGTGCGTCGTTGATGATCAGGTTTGCTAATCGCTCTTTTCTCTCCTCCGTGAGACTGCGCCGAACCTCACCGGTAACGTCGGCATAGTTCTTTATCCGCTCCGTCCTGGATTCGGGATCGTTGGGATCGAGTTGCACCTCCTCTTTGAAACGGTCGATATTGTTCGTATAGTACTTTTCCATATCGTCCGGGGTGGGCTGGGCAATCAGCTTTTCAATGTCGGCCATCCTGACGATGATGTATTCAAGCTGCACACGATCGGGCAGCTTGTACCCGAAACCATAGGGATTCTCATCGCTCTGCCGGCCGGCGTCATATGTTTTATATGCCTCGAACTGTGCGATCATCGGCTCCTGATTGGGATCGGTCTGTTCTTCCAGGAAATCGGTTGCTTTGAACTGCAGAAATTCTGTGTTCAGTTTCTCGCCCCCCCGACCGATAGTCGCACGAAGCTCATCGGTAGTCACCGCTTCACTGCTCGTAACGATATCGGAATACACCATGACGGCGAGCAGGTCGGAGAATATCCGCAGTATCTCGTCTTCGGTAATGCGATAATTGCTTATGACATTCCTCAATAACATTGCCACACTGCCTCGCCCCTCTGAGACCTGCTGGATGAGCCTGGTCAGTGCTGTTCTCGCCTGGGCGCGGGAAACGACACAACCGGCGCGCTTAGCCTCGGCTTTGAGCAGTATCCAGTAGATATCGCTGGCGCCGCTGGTCCGCTTGAAGAATGCATCGATGTCGGCGATGTCGGCATCCAACGTGCCCCGCGCCATCGCCTGATACATTTCGACACTGGCTGCTGCTGCGGATTGTGAATCGGGAAAAAGAATCTCCCCTAAAAGACGGGATTTGAAATCAGGCGTCCCAAACATCGTCTGGCGATAACGAAGCATTTCACCTGCTAACAACGATCGCAACACTTTCAACTCATTATCCGCCTGAAAGCGATCAGCGGCCTTGATTTTCATGTCATCGAGGTAATAGGCCCGCACTGTGCCCCTGCCTGAGCCTACACGGCTGAGGTATTGCTGCAGGCCGTATCCCCCGACAAAACCCAGCATGATCATGACAACCACAAACGCCATTATCTTGCGGTTATTCTTACGCATCCATCTTACAAGACTCATATAACTACCTTTTCATATCAAAACTGCGATTTTCTCAAACTTTAGAATCCCAAAGTATATAGAACGCCGGCGCCATTGCAAGAAAAATACGCCTCTTTTGAAAAGTTACATCGCCAATGGCCCAAATCTCGAGAATTTGTTGCAAAATATTGTCCGTCAATATATAATAGGACTGTTGCACCTTTGAAAACAGTTGATTACCGGCGTCGTATGGCCGATATAAGTAAATAGTTCCTGTTGCGGAAACAACATTTGTCATTCCCGCGAAAGCGGGAATCCAGACTATTCGCACTGGATCCCCGCTTTCGCGGGGATGACACCGGCCGGTTTTCTTTCCGCAACAGATACTAAATTAAGTGCTATTGAATCATTTTGACCCGAACTTGACATTAGGAGACGGACTGATGAACGAAAATTACC
>JAGHBX010000615.1 GCA_021160785.1 Planctomycetota bacterium
GCGCAGGGAAGATCGACGGTCACAGGCCCATCATAATTGGGATCGTGGGAGAGGATCCTTTTGGGGAGAGTTTCAGGGAGGTTGAGGGCAAGCGGGTAAAGGCAAGTAAGAGGCGGCTGGCGGTTAAACGATTCGGGCGATACGGGAAGAATACGGACCTGAGTGGATGTGACCTTTTGTTTGTCTGTGAATTGGAAAAGAAACACCTTTCTGGCATACTCGGGCTGTTGAAGGGAAAACCCGTTCTTACGGTTGGTGAGTGCAGCGGTTTTCTGGAAGCGGGAGGGATGATTGATCTGGTGAGAATTAAGAACAAAATACGCTGGGAGATCAACCGGACGCCGGTGAAGAAGGCGCAGCTCAAGATGAGTGCGCAGCTTCTTCGCAATGCAACGCGGGTCGTAGAGATTCCAAAGCTAAAGGGAGAACAGGCCCGCCGGAAAAACGACAAAGCGCAGAGGCAGTGAAGGAGGCGGCAGAAAGTGAATCGCTTGAAGGCAAGATTTCGTGCATGGACGATCAGGACGAAGCTGACCTTGATCATGATGGTCTCGAGCACCGTGGCGGTGGGTGTGGGCTGCGCCATTTTTGTCGCTTTCACGATGTTTGCCGTGTGGCAGGAGCATGCGCGGGATCTGCATGATCTCGCCGACGTGATCGGCCACAACAGCCAGGCGGCGTTGAGATTCGACCTCCCCGAAGATGCTGCCAGGAATCTGGGCACACTGGAAAAGGACGACTCGATCGTGTTTGCCTGTATCTTTGATTTGCAGGGCAAGGTCCTTGCGATCTATCGTCAGGAAGGTCAGCCCGAGTCGCTCGTTCCGCCTGTACTCGAGCCGGAGGGGCATGAATTCGAGGACTCGTTCCTGAAGGTCTTCGAGGACGTGGAAATGGATGGTGAGGTGATCGCGCGGATATACATTCAGGATGACCTCCGGGAAGAGAAGGCTCAGTTGGGACGCAGCATAGCGACCATGATCCTGGTGATGGCCGTATCGCTGCTTGCTGCATATCTTATTTCATGGCGACTGCAGAAGCTTATTTCCCGGCCGATCCTGTCGCTTGCAGCTACGGCGGCGGATATTGGGGCGAGAAAAGATTATTCGGTTCGTGCGGAAAAGGAAAGCGAAGATGAGATCGGAACCCTGATCGATTCGTTTAACGATATGCTGACACAGATTCAGAGGGGCGAGGAAGTTATTCACACGAGCGAGGAGCATTTCCGCGACTTCTTCCAGAATGCACCGATCGGCTTCCATATTTTCGGTCCGGACCGTCTGATCATCGATATCAACGAAGCCGAGCTTGCCATGACAGGATACGAGCGGGATGAAATAGTCAACAAGAAGACGTGGGCCGACCTGATTGTCGATGAGCAGCAGGAGATGTTCGAGCAGCACTGGAAGGATATTACCACCAGGGGCGAGGCGCGGAATATCGAGTATACCATGGTTCACAAGGACGGTCATCATGTGGATGTGATCCTGAATGCCTCTGTACGATTTGACGAAGAGGGCAATCTCATTAACACGCGGGGCAGCGTGCTGGACATCAGCGAGCGCAAGCGGATGATGACGCAGGTGCGCCAGTCGCAGCAGATGCTCAAAACTGTTCTTGACACCATCGCTGTCCGGGTCTTCTGGAAGGGTGTTGACCTTAACTTTCTTGGCTGCAATCAACTCTTTGCCGACGACGGCGGCGTGGAGAATCCCGAGGAAATCGTCGGAAAGAGCGATTTCGATATGGCGTGGAAAGCCCAGGCCGAGGCGTATCGCAGGGATGATCGCCAGGTCATGGAATCCGGTGAGAGCAAGCTCAACTATGAGGAATCGCAAACGACCCTTGAAGGCAAAAATATATGGCTCAGCACCAGCAAAATTCCGCTGCGGGACGATAACGGCGACATCATAGGCGTGCTGGGAACATACGAGGACATCACTAAACGCAAGCGGGCTGATCTGGCGTTGCGGCTCAGCGAGCAGCGGTTTCGCGCCATTGCCGACTATACCTACAACTGGGAGATTTGGATAAGTCCGACGGGAGGCGTATTGTGGACGAATCCCGCCGTTGAGCGAATAACGGGCTACAGCGTTGCCGAGTGCATGGCGATGACGGATTATCCCGGTTCACTCGTCGTTGAAGAAGACCGGGCGATGGTTGTGGCGGCAAGAGAGAAAGGGTTGAAGGAGGAGCCGGGGCAAATAGAGTGTCGGATCCGCCGCAAAGACGGAAAAGTGATCTGGGTGGTGTCTTCGTGGCAGCCTATTTACGACGACAAAGGCGTATGGCAGGGGCAGCGGGTAAGTGTGCGCGACATCACCGACCGCAAGCGTTTGCTGCAGATTCTCGAAGCCAAGAATCGCGAGTTGGAAAGCATAGTGTATACAAGTTCGCATGACCTCCGTTCGACGATTGTCAACGTGCAGGGTTTCAGTTCCGAATTGTCGGTTACCTGCGAGCATCTGTTGGACCTGTTCGATGATATCCCCCTGCCGCACGAGAAGCTGAGAGCCGAATTAGCCACCATTTTGCAGGAAGAGATTCCCACGGAATTGAAGTACATCTCCACCAGCGCAAACAAAATGGACATGCTGATCAAGGGGCTCCTCAAGCTGTCGCGATTGGGCCAGGTGGAGATGAAGATGGAGCATATAGACATGAATGCGCTGATGACCGAAGTGATCGACAGCATACAATATCAGATTCAACAGGCCGGCGCCGACGTTCGTGTGGATCGACTGCCCGACTGCACCGCTGACGCGGCGCAGATGACTCAGATATTCTGGAACCTCATCGACAACGCGATAAAATACCGCGACACTGAAAGGCAATGTACGATTGAGATTTCCGGTTCGGTGAAGGAGGATATGAGCGTCTACTGTGTGGCGGACAATGGCTGCGGCATCCTGCCTCGCCACCAGAAGAATATCTTCGAGGTCTTCCACCGCCTCGATCCGGAAGGCGCCGTTGGCGGCGAAGGGCTCGGGCTGTCAATCATTCGACGGATCATTGACCGGCACGGCGGCGAAGTCCGGATCGAATCCGCAGCCGGTCAGGGCAGCCGGTTCTTTGTCTCAGTGCCCACAAACCGCAAAATCAGCATCGGTTGACATGGCTATTGCAGTTGCCCGCCTGAATTTACCACAGCCAAATGGGTGTTTTGGCGACTTTTTCGGATTACAGATCTTTGCGCTTGATTTTGCAAGCCCGGTCTGATATTCTATTGAAAATTGATGTTTAGCCCCGGTACGCCGGGATAGCGGAGAAGTTCTACGACAACTCAAACTGAAAGGAGCAGGAATTATGAAAAAATTGACTCGCCGGAAGTTCCTGGAGAACTCAATGTTTACCGCGGCGGCGACGACCCCATTTATCAGCGGTTGCGCCGCGGGGCAGAGAACCAGCGCCAATGAAAAACTTCTTTGTGCGGTGATCGGCTGCCACGGTCGCGGCGGCAGCCATATCGGCGCCTACTCGGGCCGCAAGGATTGCCAAATCGCTTACATCGTCGACATCGACGACAAAGTAGGTCAGGACCGATGCGACTCCATCGAAAAGAAAACCGGCAAACGCCCCAAATTCGTCAAGGACATGCGACGCGTATTCGACGACAAATCCATCGACTTCATCAGCACGGCGACGCCGAACCACTGGCACGCCCTTTGCGGTGTCTGGGCGATGCAGGCCGGTAAAGACGCATACCTCGAAAAGCCGATCAGCCACGACATTCCGGAAGGCTCAGCCTTGGTGGCGGCCGCCAAAAAATACAAAAGGATATGCCAGGTCGGCACACAATGCCGCTCTAATCCGGCCATCATCAACGCCATGAAGTTCATCGAAGACGGCGGCATCGGCGAGGTCAAACTGGCGCGCGGCCTGTGCTACAAACGCAGAAAATCCATAGGCCCGCTCGGCGACTACAAAATCCCCGACGAAGTCGATTTTAACCTCTGGTCCGGACCGGCGCCCTACACGACGCCGAAACTTACCCGCGAGCGTTTCCACTACGACTGGCATTGGCA
>JAGHBX010000044.1 GCA_021160785.1 Planctomycetota bacterium
CCCTGTAGCCACGCTGCGGACAGCGGGTCCTTTCGCCGCCCAGACCCTGTCGCCTGTCTTGCGGTCCAGGGCGATGAGTCCTTCGCCGTTGTGATAGAGAACCTTGCCTTGGCACACGGTCAACGTCAGCGGCGCGACTCTGGCGGGATGCTCCCACAGAACCTTCCCGGATTCGGCCTGGATCACCTTGATAATCCGCCGGGGGCTCTGCTGCGTCCATGCCCATCCGCTGTTGGCGCGGTTTATCTCCTTATAGCTCGTTGTCTCGGCCCTGTAATCAATAGGCGGTGCGTCCGGGTCCACAACCAGGTAGAGAACTCCGTCGGAGACGATTATCTCCTGAGTGGGCTTTGTCCCCTCGTACGTCCTGAGCGTTTCCCCGGTAGCCGCGTCGATCGCTTTGACGGGATCGGCCAATCCGGCGGCGACATAGACGATGTCTCCAACCGCAACCAGTTTCCTCGGGAGATAACCGGGCCCGCTCTTCAACGGCCAGTTAGTAGGGTGCCAGTCCGCCAGCGGTTTTTTCCAGAGGATGGTCCCGTTGAATCCGTCGCGTGCTATGAGCACCCACCTCGACGGCAGAAAAATATGATTGCGAAGCGCTTCATCTGTAACGTAGAATATCCTGCCGCGGGCAGAAACCATGGCGTTCATGACAGTCATGAAGTCATGGTTGCGCAGCCATTTGGGTCCGCCCATCCACTGGATCCTTCGCGGCGGACCGACCACCTGATCGTTGCCAACCATGGTCCCCTCGGGGTCATGATGAAAATGAGTCCATTCATCCAGTCCCGCCGGCCAGGGCTTGATAATCTTCGTTCCATTAATATAAGCAACCCCCCTTGGCGCCAGCACCCGCAGGATTTCGTCTTTCGGCACATTGCACTCGTCGGTCGACACCACCAGGTTCACAAGATTGTCGATATAGGGCAGGTTCCTGCCATCGAATTCTCCGGCGGTGACCTTGCCGTATAATCCTTTGGACATGATCGTCTGTCTCGCCGCTTCGACTTTCGCAACATCCGTGTCCAGCCCCTGGACGATATAGCCCTCCCCTGCCCCAAGCGCAGCAGTGACCTCGCCGGCTCCGCAGCCGATATGAACGATCAACCCCCCTTTGACGCCGCTGGCGTCCAGAATCCGCCCTGCCTGCTGCCGCGGGCTCTTTGACTGACCCGTCGCAATCGAGAATGAGCAAAAAAGACACAACACAACAGCCGATTTCGGAAGTGAGGCCAACTTCGTTTCCATAACCATTTCTCCTTCATAATTTCGGTGCGCTTAAAAATCGCAAACATATTATAACAGAGACACTCGTATGATGAAAGCAGTGGCGACCTCGATAATCGCGGCAGGTGCTTTCTGTAATAGAAAGGGTCTATGTCCACAAACTCCACCGCAATATATATCGGGGGTTGATTTCCTGCCTCATGCGGTATATTATATGGCCTCGTGAAGGTTCATCGCGGGGTACTGAATATTACAGAGCGCCGATCAGTGACAAAGGACATTTTACAGCTTGTAAGCGAACATGAAGATGAGGCCTGTCGCAATCTTCGTCGTGGCGTAATCATCTGCCCCGGCGGTATCGGCGACTGCCTGTTGACGCTTCCGTTGGCGGGTTTTATGAAGCAGTCTTGCGCCCTCGGCGGGGTCGATTTCATAGGGCATGCCGAATACATCGGCTTTTACCCGGGGCGAACCTGCATCGACAGCATCAAATCCATCGAATCAATCGAATTTCATCGTTTATTTGCCGATCAGGAGCACTTTACGGTCGAAGACAATGACCGGCTGATCGCCTCTTTTGCCCACTACGAGTGCATTGTCAGCTTCTTAGGCGCTGGCGACGCCAACTTCGAGACGAATCTCATCTTCACCGTCAATTGCAGCCATCCGGCGGACATTACGCTGCTACCGCTGACCGCTGAGGACGAATTTTCAGGGCATATAAGCCGCTTCTATATCGACAGATTTGCCCGGGAAAATGGCATCGCCGCCCAGGAGTCGGACTTCGGTCCGGACAAGGCGCTTTTGACGCCTCACTCCAGCGACGTCGAAAACGGCGCGAAACTCCTTGCTGCGGCCGGGGTCAATCCCGTTGAGACGCTCATCGTCATTCATCCCGGCAGCGGCGGCAGGGCAAAATGCCGTCATCCGGAGAATTACCGCCGGATCGCCGACAGACTCAGCCTGGCGGGCAGGCAGGTCGTGTTTGTTCTCGGACCGGCGGAATTAGAGCGATTGGACGCCGACACGGTCGGAAAGTTCAGGTCCACCGCCCCATGTCTGGCGGGGCTCGACCTGGCAGGCGTACTGCAGGTCATGACGCACAGCAATTGTTATATCGGCAACGACAGCGGCATAAGTCATCTGGCAGGCGCCATGGGCCTGAGGACATTAGCGATGTTCGGGCCCACCAGTTCGGCATTGTACAGGCCGTTAGGACCCGATGTGAGTGTGATGGAGGGCGAGACGGACGGTTTCCATCGCCACTCGCCGGCGACCGTAGATGAGGTATTCACCCGCACATGCCAAATTCTGGAGAATTGACGATTATCGTTTTATGATTATAATCTTGTTAATTACCGGTGGGCTCTTAGCCCACCAGTTGTAACGCTGCCCTTGTTAAGATACAGGTTGAAACAGATGCCCGAGAAAACCCTGAAACAGTTAGCTGACCATACCGGCGGACGCATCGTCGGCGACGCAGGCGTAATCATCCATTCGGCGTCCACGCTTGCCGGCGCCGGGACCGGCCAGATCACTTTCCTCAACAACAAGAGATATCTGCCTCTCGTAAAGACAACAAAGGCTTCGGCAATCATCGTCGGCAAAGAATTCGAATCCTCTGCCCCCTTGCTGATAGCCGAGGACCCCTACTACGCCTTTCAGCAGATCGTTGTTTTGCTGCACGGCCAACGCAAACATAAGGATGTCGGCATCAGCAAGCTTGCAAGCATAGCGGAGACCGCAAAGTTAGGCGATAACTGCAATGTTGGCGATTTTGTCACGATCAGCGACAACGCAGCAATCGGCAGCAATTGCCGTTTCTATCCCGGCGTTTTTATCGGACCCGACGCCGAGATCGGTGATGATTGCATATTATACGCAAACGTTGTGATCTATGATAAGACGATAATTGGCAATCGCGTGATAATCCATTCCAATGCGTCCGTCGGACAGGATGGCTACGGCTTTGCAACGCATGACGGTGTACACCATAAGATTCCACAGATCGGACGTGCGGTTCTCGAAGACGATGTGGAGATCGGTTCGGGCTGTGCTATCGAGCGCGGCACGCTCGATGATACTGTGATCGGCCGGGGCTGCAAGCTCGGCGATATGGTCGGCATAGGTCACGGAACCACGCTCGGTCCACATTGTCTGCTCGTTCCGCAGGTCGGCATTGCAGGCTCGGCAGTGGTAGGACATCACTGCATGCTCGGCGGCCAGGTGGGTATTGTCGGGCATATAAAAATCGGCAATATGGTTAAGATCGCCGCACAGGCCGGGGTGATAAACGATGTTCCGGACGGGGCAACGATCCTCGGTTCCCCCGCCATCGACGCTGATCTGGGGCGACGGGCATACGGTTCGATCCAATACCTGCCCGAATTGAGAAAGAGGATTCGAAAGTTGGAAAAACGTCTGGATGATTACGACAAGTCCGGCCCGTAGCCTATGGATGATAAGAATACATTAGGTTTAATCGCGGGCGAAGGCAGGCTTCCCTTTCTCATTGCCGACGGTGCAAGAGGCGCAGGCCTCCGCGTTGTCTGCATTGGCTTTGCCGGCAGCGTGAATCCTGAGTTGAGAGAACACGTTGACGTGTTTTTTACCGGTGCCGTTGCCCGACCCGCCCGCTGGATGCGAAAATTGCGCGCTCACGGCGCCGGCAGGACCGTAATGGTGGGGACAATCGCCAAGACGAGAATGTTTACCCCGTGGCGCATCGTTCGCTACATCCCCGACTGGCGGGCGATACGAATCTGGTACTGGCGTTTGCGAGGCATGGACAAACGCAACGATACGGTTCTGTGCGCCATTGCCGACGAGCTGGCGACGGGAGAGATTTTTCTGGAGGACTCGACGATGTATTGTAAAGAGCATCTGGCAGGCGCCGGGGCAATGACCAAATGTCGCCCCGGTCCTTCGGTTCAGGGCGATATAGATTTCGGCTGGCCGATCGTGAAAAAATTAGGTGATCTCGACATAGGCCAGACTGTCGCCATCCGGGAGAAGGAAATAATCGCCGTGGAGGCAATCGAGGGAACAGCTAAGATGATCGAACGCGCCGGTGGTCTCTGCAGGAAAGGAGGCTGGACGCTCATCAAGGCCGCCAAACCCAACCAGGACATGCGCTTCGACGTTCCGTGCGTGGGACCCGATACGATCAAGAGTCTGGCGGCAAACGGCGGCAGGTGCCTCGTCGTTGAGAAAGGTAAAACGATCATCATCGACAAGCCCGATACAATCGAACTGGCCGACAAACTCGGTATCGCAATTGTGGGCGTTTGAGCGAGCGTATTATGAGCTATACCACCCGCCAGACCGCTGATTTTGAGGTCCTTCGGATACGAGGCTGGAAACTCCGTATAAGCAGGCGTTTCCCATCCCATGCACTCGGTCTGACGCAAGTGCGCGACGGACATAATGGTGTGCGAGGACCGTTTGCCAGGGTAAGCTCTTCGAGGTTCAGCAGGGTCTACCGCTGTCGAATTGGCTTTTTGGGAACGGTTCACAATCTTTATCTCAAGCAGTATCTTCATCGTTCGACATGGGACGTGCTCAAACACCTCTTTCGCCCAAGCCGCGCCCAACGGGCCTTCAAAGCCTCACTGATGTTAACCGAAAACGGGCTGCTGAGCCCGGAGGTGATTGCTGTCGGCGAACTCAAATACGGCCCGGTCTGCGCCCGAACATTCCTGATCACTCGCGAAGTGGCGGGCGCCCGCAGTGCCTATGATTTGCTTAAAGATTTTGCCGGCCAACCGGACAAGGCACAGGCCAAACACGACCTCATTGCCGCATTCGGCGAAACGGTCGGCAAAATGCACGCGGCGGGGATCTTTCACGGCGATCTTCGACCGGGCAACGTCTTCGGTGAGGATACATCCGAAGGGTGGCGTTTCTTCCTTCTTGACAACGAACGTACGAAAAAATTCCGTCGCTTGCCGCATCGCCTGATCGTCAAGAACCTCGTCCAGATCGGCATGCTAAAAGATATCTTAACCCGCTCCGACCGCTTGCGATTCTTCAAGGCGTATCTCAAGCAC
>JAGHBX010000261.1 GCA_021160785.1 Planctomycetota bacterium
GAATTTCTCTTTTTATAACAACAGTACTGGTTCGTATCCACAGGCCTACATGAACGTTGAGATAGTCCTCAAAATAATCGCCGCCCCGCAACAGGCTCTCATACCCGGCGCCAACGAACGCGACTGTTTGCTTATTGTCAACTGCAGAACGAACGAAATAGTTGCTGTGGGTCCAGACCAGATCGCTATTACACCTGAGATGCTCAATCTGCATACTTAGTTTTTCCGGCAGCCATTCGTCGTCGGCGTCGAGGAAAGCGAGCCATTGGCCCGTCGCGGCCTCAATGCCGGTGTTGCGAGCGACGCTGGCGCCGCCGTTTTCCTGATGGATGTAATGGACTTTTGGGCTATATGGCTTGATCACCTCGGCGGTGTTGTCGGTCGAGCCGTCGTCAACGACTATGATCTCATCGGGCTGACGGGTTTGCGCAAGGACACTGTCGATTGCCCTGCCTATGTATTCTTCGGCGTTAAAGGCGGGGATAACAACGCTGATAGTATATGATTGTTTGTCGTTACTCGGATTCATCGTTTATGGCTCAGAGGCCCTGTTTGCTTTTTCATGTCTTTGACTACGCTCTGCAGCATGCACTCCACAGTCGCTTTTGGGCTTGGTGCAACAATGAATGCTTATGTTTTCCAGCGCATACTTGTCCTTCAACTCGGGACCCAATTCAGCAACATAATCTATCACTTTGACGCTAAAGCCCGCCTGCTGAAGTCTTTCGGCAAAATCGCGGCCGTATCGTCTTACATGATCTTCCTGGCCAAACAGGCGTTTCCTTTCTTCGGGCGACGTAGCAGAAGTATCCTCCAATGTCTGCTCGCGTTTTATCGGAACCACAGCTATCAAGAGGCCCCCGGGCTTCAAGACACGGAACATTTCGCTCATTGCTTTTCGGTCATCATGGACATGCTCAAGGACGTGGCTGCACAAGATCATATCGAAAACGTTGTCCTTAAAGGATATGTCAGTGATGTCCATTTTGAGCATGGCACTGGGGGCATTTAAATCGGCGCTAACATAGTTGAGACTGGTCATCAAGCGAAATTGCTTCTGAAAGAACTCTTCAGGGGCAAAATGCAGCAAAGAGGTTTCATCGGTAAACAGTCCGGTCTCATTTTTCAGGAAAAGCCATGTCAGCCTGTGCCTCGCCAGCGAGCCGCATTTCGGGCATTTGGCGTTGGGCCTGGCATTTGCGCCATAAGTCAACAATTTCCTAAACGTGCCCTGGCAACACGGGCACGTAAACCTGTGGCCATAATGCTTCATGATTGTCACAGTTGCGGCAACCCGGCCGGGAATGCACCTGCCGGCCAAAGACTTTAATTTGCCTGTTATTTTCATTAAGCAATCTCACATTGAGGTTTATTCAATCGCCGGATTTAAGTCTTCGGATTTTCCTTCATGTCCTCGATTACGCTTTGCAGTATACGGTTCAGGGTTGTCTTAGGCTCATAGCCGACGGTCTCTCTTATGCGGTCCAGGCAGGGCATTCGTCGGGCCATGTCGTCGAATGGCTTGCCGTAGGCGGCCTCGTATGAAATATATTTCTTTTGGCTTTTGCTTTCGGTCATTTGGATGATTTTGTCGGCAAGTTCTTCGATTGAAATTTCTTCGGTGGAGCCGATGTTGTAGACCCGCCCCGGCGCATCGGGACAATTCATCAGCCCGATAAGCCCCTCAACGACGTCGCCGACATAACCGAAGCAACGCCTCTGTTTGCCCGAGCCGTAAATAAGGACAGGCTCATTTCTCAGCGCCCGCTCCACAAAGCGGGGAATCACCATGCCATATTGGCCGGTCTGCCTGGGGCCTACGGTGTTAAAAAGTCTCGCCACTACGACGGGAAGGCCATACTGTTCATAATAGGCCAACGCGAGGAATTCATCTATCGCCTTGCTGCACGCATACGACCAGCGGGAAAAACGCGTGCTGCCGAGTACGGTATCGTCGTCTTCATGGAACGGTATGTTTTCGCTCTTGCCGTAGACTTCGCTGCTCGAGGCGATGAGGACTTTTTTTCTGAACTTATTGGCGATTTGCAAAACGACCTCCGTGCCGTGGATGTTCGTCTCGATGGTGTGGACGGGCCGATCGACTATTAACTCCACCCCGACGGCGGCGGCGAGATGAAAGATCGCATCGCACTGTTCGATAAGGATGTGCATTGTCTCGGAATTGCAAACATTGTCGTGCACAAAGTCAAACTCAGGTCTGCTTTCAATGCCGCGAAGATTATCAATACTGCCCGTGCTGAGATCGTCAACCGCCATGACCTCATGACCGCCCATGAGGAGTTTTTCGGCCAGATGCGACCCGATAAAACCCGCGCCGCCTGTAACCAGTACCTTCATAATTTCTTATTCCTTAATAGCCACCGAATCGACATAATACTGTTTATCGGAATCCAGAGGCGGCTGCTGGAGTTAAAAACCGCCTGTAAGCGGCGGGGGCTCAATTACAGCATCTCCCGGTATATCCGCTCCAGCCGCTTGTTCAAGATCCGGCTGTCAAAGTTCTTTTAAACAAATTCCCTTCCGCAGCGTCCCATTTGCGGCCAGACATCGGGATGTTCCACCAGGTACCGCAGTTTCTCGACCAGGGCATCGACATCTCTTTCACCAACGAGAAAACCCGACCGACCGTCAACGATACTGTCCGGAAATGCGTTATGGTTCGTCGCTATGACGGGCATTCCGTGGGCCTGGGCTTCGGCAAGCACAACGCCCTGCCCTTCCATATTGCCGTTGGAAGCTGTAACAGATGGATGCAGGAAAATATGGGAAGAACGATAAAGTTCATCGAGCTGCTCACTGTCGACCCATCCCAGCAGTTTGACCGCATGACCGACTTCAAGATCATCGATCAATTCCTGCAGTGATTGACGTAAAGGCCCGTCTCCTGCGATATTATAGGTGACATTGGGGAATTGGCGGATGATTCTCGCCATCGCCCTGATGGCGTATTCTCTACCTTTCATTTCCACCAACCGGCCTACACTTAAGACGTTTATCCGATTATCAGACAGCACCTTCCTTTCCGCAAATTCGATCTGATCCAGATGAATGCCCATCGGCAGTTTGGCCATTCGATCCGGCGGGCAGCCGAGTTCCAGCAACTTCTGCCTGGTTGCCTCACTGTTATAGGTGAACAGGTCCCCGATTCTGAACAGATCGGAATACACTTCATTTCCATTCTGCCTGACAAATGTTGTGACATCAAAGCCGTGAAATGTGGTTACGAGCTTTGCCCTGACGCCAATTTTTTTAAGGGGTATACATCGGTTACCGTTTGGTCCGAAATGACTTTGGATTATGTCAAAATCACCCTTGATAAAAGGGACGACCCGTCTGAGGAAACTCAGCGACGAAACAGGTCCCAAGTCCCTGCGGAATACTCTCAGAGCTTTCAATATCATTATCGGATGGGTTGGAAGAATTCGGGCAACGATGCAGGCCGAGCCCAAAATGCGCAATATCCTGAGCGGAGGAAGTTTGGCAATGCGATGCACGCGTTTCACCAGGTCGTATTTTTGCACATCTCGATGTCTTACGCCACTGTCACAAAAATGAGTGGCAAATATCCGGACATCATGGCCGAGATCGAGCAGGCCTGTGATCTGAGTCAGGATGAAGGTTTGGGACAGTTCCGGGAATCTGCAGATAAACGCTATTTTCATATATTTGTTCTTTGCCTTCGCTTACGGTATTGTCAGCACAATTTCGCCTGTAACATAATAAAATTCGGCACGGTCAAAAAAAGAGTTTAACAACTGTAAGGTAAACATATTAGATTATTGTGTCGATAAAATCAATGTTAATATATTCCTTATCGCAGATCACAGAATTCGTTATTGCTTGTCAAAATTTATCGGGCCTGTTAAAATCGCTTCTCCCGAGCCATATCGGACCTTAAGGAGCATGTTGTAATGTCGGCTAAAAAACGAGTACTGATAATAGGGCTGGATGGCTTTACCTGGAAACTGGTCCGTCCTTTTCTGGAAGCCGGCGTCATGCCGCACCTGGCAAAGATGGTCCGCCAAGGCTCTTACGGCAACCTGAAAAGCGTAATACCATTCGAGACGTCGCCGGCCTGGTCGGCGTTTCAGACCGGTTGTCTGCCCGGCAAGACAACTGTCTTGTCGTTTCATAGATATGACCGAAGCCGGAAGAAAGTTCGCTTAAACAGCTTTGCCGACATCGCGGTTCCGAGCATCTGGGAATTGGCCGACAGAATGGGCAAGACAGTTGTGAGCCTCAACATGCCCGTGACCTCACCTCCCCCGAAGGTCAGAGGCGTAATCATACCGGGACTGCTGTGTCCAAAATTGTCCCCTGAGACAGTCCATCCGCCACAGGCTTATGATAAGTACATCAAGCCTCACAAGGATTATCTGATTGTCAATCACGACCGGCGTGATACGGTTGCAGAGTTTACAGAACAGGCAATCGCCACGGAGCGCGTCCGTTGCGGTGTGGCGCTTGAATTGATGAAGGATGTGGATTGGGATGTCTTCTGCGTACAAATTCAAAGCAGTGATGCACTGCAGCATAAGATATGGTGGGCGCTGGATCCCGAGTCGCCGGATTATTCGGAGGAGGGCAGAAATGAGGCGATGAGTTTTTACCGTGGTTGCGACGAGATCATCGGACAACTTGTTGAAGCAGCCGGCCCGGACAGCCTGACGGTGGTGGTATCGGATCACGGTTTCTGCCTGAAGAAGGCGGACATCGGAATAAACACATGGCTTCGGCAACATGGCTATCTGCAGTACCTGCCAAAAGAACCGCCCGGAAAACTGGGAAGGGCAAAAGAACGTCTCAAAGGGAATCTGCCGCTGTTGAAAATGTTGGCCCGAATCTACGGGAACATTCGCACGGCGGCATCGGGGCAATATAAACAGATTTGTGGCCGCCTGAAGAAACCGGGCAGCACACGGATATTGGCCGAGACGGTGTTGTCCCATATGCGGACATTTGTGGATTTTGCCA
>JAGHBX010000203.1 GCA_021160785.1 Planctomycetota bacterium
CATCACTATTCACTACTCACCATTCACTACTTACTACCAAGAAGCTTTTTCTCCCACCACTTCAAATGTTCCTCGGGCGTGCAATCCTCCGGCAGGCCCTTTTGCTTCATGTCCCGTTTGTATCGCTGCTGAGCCTCACGCTGCCACCGGTCAAGTGATTCCGCGTCCTCGGCGATCTGCCCTTTGTCGCCTGTCTCAACTATCCATTTGTCAAGAATCGTGCGCAGCTCAACCAGCCTTGTCTTGCACCTGGCGTCGTCGGCAAGATTACAAAGCTCATACGGGTCATTGACAAGGTCGTAAAGCTCTTCCTTCGGGCGGTGAGACGCCATGAAGTTCTCCTGCGCCTCGGTCAGTTCACCTCGCTTGTGAAGAACCTCCAGCAGTGTAACAACGGGATACTGTCTGGTCTTGTAGGCATTGAACTGCATATACGGCCGCTCCGGCATGAAGTTGCGAATATACTTATATTGCTTCGTCCTCACACAACGTATCCGGTCAACCGTCTCGTCGCAACGATCACGCGCCGCAATGATGTAATCGCGTTTCTTCGCGTCCGGACCTAAGAAAACCTCACCTTCCATATACGCCGGCGGTTTGATCCCTGCAATTGCCAATATCGTCGCCGAGATATCGATCGCACTGACCATATCTTTGCACACCTGGGCGGCCTTGAGCACGCCCGGCCATCGAATAATCAGCGGGATATGAATCCCGCCGTCATAAAGCCACTGCTTGCCCCGCACGTGGCATCTGCCGTGATCTCCGATAAGAATGACAACCGTATTGTCGGCAAGACCCTCGTCGGCGAGACGCTTGAGCAATTGCTCAACCTGCCCGTCAAGTATCTGTATCGATTCCAGATAGTCCGCCCAGTCCCGCCGCGTAAGCTTCGTGTCCGGGTAGTAAGGCGGCGCCTTGACCTTGTCCGGGTCAATCGGATTTTCCTTGTCCCGCTTGAAGGTCCGATGCGTTACACCGAAAGTAATCTGCGAGAAAAACGGCTGACCCGGTTTTCGCCCTTTCCAGTCCTTGCCGTCAAACGGCTTGCCGTCCGTTTTGAAATTAAAATCCGTCTTGCCGTTATTCGTCGTATAGTACCCAGCCTTGCGGAGATAATCGGTTATGAGTTTCACCGGTTCGGGCAGAGTATAGCCGTCGCTTCTGTGGCTGCGATGATTGTGCGCCCCGATACTCGTCTGGTACATGCCCGTGATCATCCCCGAACGACTCGCCGAACAAACCGGTCCCGTCACAAAAGCATTGGTATATCGAATACCTTCACTGGCCAACCGGTCGATGTTGGGTGTTTTCACCTCCGGCGTCCCGTAGCAGCCGAGATCCGGACTGATATCCTCAGCCATGATCCACACAATATTCGGTCGCTTGCCGTACATGCCTGCGCCGAGGACCGACGATTGCGTCATACATCCAAGCGACAACCCGGCGGCGCCCGCCCCGACAAACTTCATAAAATCACGACGATCCAAATGATGTCTCATTACAGCCTCCCTTTCGGCAACGCAGCCTTCCAGCCCTTGCCCATTCTTTCTTTCAGTTCCTTTACGATCGCTGCGGCCTCGGGCCGCTCGGCGATATTAACGTTCTCGCCCGGATCAACCTCATGGTCATAGAGCATCCGCGCATATACATTTCCGTTTCGTTTCCATTCGCTGTAAAGATACCGATCCGTCCGAATCGAATCCCCGTTGAAATACCGACTGAACACCGTATTCTTCCACGGAAGATCCGGTTTTGTCAAAAGCGGAACAAAACTCAAGCCATCGAGATGACCCGGCAATTCCAGTCCGCACAACTCACACAGCGACGGATAGATATCGACAAACTCCGTCAATGCCCGACTCTCCAGACCGCCCTTTATCCCCGGCGCGCGAATCATCAGTGGCGCACGCAGCGACGTATCGAAATTGCAGTGCTTGCACCATAACCCGTGTTCGCGAAGATTCCATCCGTGATCGCCCCACAGAATCACAATCGTATCGTCCGCCAACTCCAACCGCTCTAATTCGTCCAGCACCCGCCCGACCTGAGCGTCGGTGTAACTGACGCAGGCATAATACCCGTGAACAAGCGTCCGCGCCGCCTCGTCGCTTAGCCGTCCCTTGGGCGGTATTCCATGATAACTCCGCAATTCACCCCAGTTGTGCAAAGCCGCCGCAGGCGCATCCTTCGGCGCAAACGGATTATCCGCCATGTCGATCTCGTCGCGTTTATACAGGTCCCAATACTTCTTCGGCGCATTGAACGGAAGATGAGGCTTCAGGAATCCCGCCGTCAGAAAAAACGGTTTGTCCGTCTCCTTCAATCGCCGCAAATCGGAAATAACCTTGTTCGCCGTCATCCCGTCAAAGTACGCACTGTCTTCAACATCCGCACACTCGTACGCGGGGCCGGCGCCCTTATTCCGCCCGGCGATCGCTTTGTTTTGCTCCGTCAAATAATTCCGCCAGTTGCCGTCCCCTCGCGGATACCACGGCGCCTCACTCCAACTGTCAACCAGATCATTGTGATGATGAAAAATCTTGCTGTTGGATATCGTGTGATATCCGTTGTTCCTGAAATGTTGCGGCAGCGACAACGCCCCCGGCAGATCCTTCTCGGCCCATGTATTATATCCCACAAACCGCTTTCGAGTCGGCCTCACCCCCGTCAGCAGGCTTGCACGCGACGCCCCGCACACCGGAACCTGACAATAACACCGACTGAATATCACACCGTCGGCCGCCAGCCGATCAAGATTCGGCGAAATCATCTGCTCATGCCCAAAGCACCCCAACTGAGGCCGAAGGTCATCCACCGCAATAAAAAGAACATTCGGCTTCTTCCCCTTCGCCCGCTCTCGCCCAAACACCCTCTGCGACAAGAACAACCCAGCCGCACCAATCCCAAGCGCCCTCAAAAAATCACGACGCGTATTCGTCATCTCACCTTTCGCTTCCCATCGAATCATAACATCCTCCTAATTCCCGCCGGGGCTAACATCTTTTGCCCACTGCTCGTGCAACATGCCCAGTCGCTTCACAATATCGGCCCGTTCGGCGGCATAGTTTTTCACCTCAGGCGCCGCATCCGCCAGATTACCCAAGAACAGCCTGTCTGCGCCCGTCTTTTTGTTCTTGCCCTCGCAGATCAGCTTCCAATCGCCCTGGCGAACCGCCCAGCGACTCTGCCACTGCCAATGCATAACCTTGTGATGCGAAGGAGCATTCTTCTCGATTATCCCAAGCAGACTCTGTCCGTCGAGCTGCACATCCGGTTTGGCTACTCCACACAAGTCTAATACTGTCGGATACCAATCGCAAGCCGTAATCGCCTGATCGCGCACCAGCCCGCGCCCTAATCGCTTCGGAAAACTGATAATAGCAGGCACGCGAATCCCCCCTTCGAAAAAAGTCCCCTTGCATCCGCGCCACTTGCCCGTATTGCCTCCCCCGCCGTTGGCCCCGTAGTTATGACCTTTCAAAAGGCCGCTCGTGTGATTGTCAACAC
>JAGHBX010000495.1 GCA_021160785.1 Planctomycetota bacterium
ACACAACTTAATTATGAAAAACTTCCATCCCTGGAAGTCTGAAATGCCAGATCGATCACTATAATCTTCTCCACCCCTATCATAATATATTTCTACGGCAAAATATAAAAATAGAAGCTACGACGTATTCATTTTCAGATAAGCAAATATTTATAAGAGTCCTATGGCCACGGCGGGCGATAAGGACTCCGAAGTGGCGGACGATACGGAATTCGTATAGGGGGGCGCACTCCCAATGGAATGTTGCTAATCCGTGGCTGAACTGGAGCAATCAGACTGCTCCGCGACAACTCGATTGATTCATCGGTATCTGTATTTGCCGGATCAACGGGTACAACCGAACGGGATTCAGCCGGCCTTCTAATTGACCGGGCAAATGGATTATAAGACAACCATCTCGATTTCTCGGCTAAGGAAATTCTTCCCCGCTCTTTCCGGTTCCGGCTGCTTTCCGGCTCGGCATGCGCCCAGTTGGCAGTTGTAATTAAAGTCAAAAAACCAACCATTAACAGTACGCCCGGTATTCGAATGTTGTGAGTCTGTTTACTCATAACTCCCTCCATTTATCATTTCTGCAACAAAAGTTCTCATACTCCTTCCCTCCTCTTTATCATGGCTGTCGCCTCCTACGGCGCTGCATCAGCAGGGCTCCCACTCCCAACATTCCCAGGATGGTTGGCTCAGGCAATGCCTGAAGGGTCTCTCCGGCATAAACATAATTGAACGATGTTGGATTCCAAATGTGATCGTACACATCGCCATTTATGTCCACACCCGAAGCCAAAACCTGTCGGGCCGAAAGAACTTCCGCATCGTATCCTCCCGCAGCTTCCAGACCCAAAATGCCATAGATGGTATCTTCCGAATATCCACTATCATAACTCGCGCCACCCGTAGTATGGCCCAGGTTCCAATAAAAACTATCTGCGAAACCACCGGAAGCCACCTGATGGCCTGCCAGCATCCCCGGCAGATCCTGCAGTTGCACACCGGCCCAATCGCCCGTGGCACTTACCACTGTAGTGTCAAGTCCGCTTCCGGTCTGAGCCAAAGCCCAAACGGCGGTAGCTAAACTCATTACCGGATAGGAATCCGTATCATCCACACCTGCCAATAGTTCGATAACAGATTGACGCCAATCACCTTTGTTGGCATTATTTACATAGTTTGATGCTAAAGCATGTTGGGCCACATAAAATAGCGGCGTGGATTCCTCGCCATAAAAAGTCAGCATAGAATCAACATAAGCACTTACACCGGCACTGTTGAACGGCGAATAAAAATTGCCTACGGCCGTCCTCCAATTATTGCTGGCCGGGTTAGCCGAAGCATTGCTGAGTCGGGTAAGCCCGTATGCTTCATCTCCCAAAAATCCCACAAATGAACCGGTACCGTAAGCAGTTATGTCTAAAATAAAATCCCCTCCTGCCTCGGCCGCCGTCTGGTAACTGGCGGTGCCCGTCAATTCATAGCCATTAACCAGACCTGCAACAATAGCTCCTGTAAATCCTCCCGCTCCTAGCCACGAACCATTCCCACCCTGATCAGTGACCAAGCGATCACCGGCTCTGACTATGGCATCATCTATCAATGAAGCATCCGCCACACCAACCAATCCCCCTAAAAGAACCAACACAAAAACATACCGCAATTTCAACATTTTCCCATCCTCCTGTTAACATTACGAGACAAAAAGATATTTACATTTTCCTCTAAATGTTAATACTAGGTAAAAATACCCAAGCTTGTCTATCGTGGCAACTACGGGATTTAAAAGATTTCCCGTCCTCCTGTTTTTACTGCAAAAAAATTGCCCACGTATTTCTCCCTATATTAATGCTGTAGATATGCATTATTCCCAGAATTGGCTGACGTGGAAACTACGGTATTTAATGATGGCTATGATCTTTATGGCCTTTTTTTATCCCCCCCTACACAATTAGCCTGCAATACGTAATGCCCTTTGTGGTATAAACTTACATTACCGTAATTGCTTGAGTAGACCCATTTGGTGAAGCCCGCGCGAGATGTAATGTTCTTAACGAAACTTTATAAGATATACATACCTATAAACCTTTAATTCATACTGTAGATATGGGTGACCAGGTAATTATTCTAAAGCGAGGGGCTGAGAATTTTTCTTGCCCCCAAGGGAAGAAAAACTGGCAGGTAGTGACTGATACAAACTAAATTTTACAAAATCCCGTACTCTCCACGATTGCAAAAGGCCCCTTTTTCTGATTTACTCGTATGCGTAATATGTCAGTTGGTCGTTATCTGACCATTGATGACCCCGTCAAGGAGGACGGAGGACCCTTCTAAGTTAATATAGTTACCGAAGGGTGTTTGTGTATTTTGCGCTGTTCGAAAAACGTAACCGCAAAAGGAGGCCGGCTATGACGAGAAAACATTTAAACCTGGCTAAAATCAGCTTAGGCATATCAATTACTTTACTGATAACTTTGGTGACTACAAATTTGGCTCACGCTGAACCGGAAAACAGCCGCAATAAAAGAGAGGAGGCTAGAAAATCCTTGAACGAGAAGTCAAGATGGTTGTCTTATAATCCTTTCACCTTATCAGATAGAGGCCGCCGTAATAATACTACGGACAATTCAAATGAACCAGAAACTACCTCTACAGAGCTTACGCGAGACAGCCTGATTGCACCTGTTCTACCTCGGGTTGGCAACAGTCCTTTGGGGGTGCGCCCCCCTATACGAATTCCGTATCGGCCGCCCCTACGCAGTCCTTATCGGCCACCATGGCCCTAAATATAGGTAACTTCTAAATATTTCGACAGCATGGGTTTCATCCTGTGATGACTTTTTTTACAGAAGAGTCGGCAATCGGTAAATTTATTTTTTGATGTACCCCTGGAATGTTGACTGTGGTGCTGGAGAGTAGATTTGAGTTTTTTTAGCCAACCTTGGAGGGAAATTTGAGCCGATCCGACCTACAAAATATTTTTCAGACCGACAAGTCTTATTATACCGCTGAAATATGCTACTTTTGGAGAATCTGTCTATTACTACGTTTCACTGATGAAACGGAAAGGAGTTTTCCATGAACAAGGCAGTAATTCTATTTCTAATAGGTTCCGTTATAGTATTTGCCTCTTCTGCACAGGCAACTGATCTTCACACCACCATTACCTTAGCGGCTGATGGTCTGGTGGATAACCAGAATGAAGATGGTTATTGGCAGGGTGAAACGGAATTTACCGGATCAATTGTACTCGGGTTGATTAACGCCTACGAAGCAACCGGAAATGATGACTATAAAACAGCAGCTGAACTTGGCGGCGCTAATATCTTGTATGCTAGGGGTGGAAACTACTATGGTGATGATACATATGCTCTGGCGAAGCTAAGCGAAATCTCTGACAACCCGGATAACAACTCCTGGCGTGATGAATTAATCACGTTTTATAATGTACGGGTTAAAAACGGCGAAGGCAGCACGGCAGGTTATTTGGACGACTACGCCTCCACCGAACCTTCAAATGCCGTTTTTTACATTGCCCATCATGTTCACGCCGCATATTATGTGAATGCCCTGGATAAAGTGCTATGGCGCAATGCTTTGATCGATTATCTCAGTGAGGTGAGCGACAGTACTGCAGATTATCCAGTATTGGCCCTGGGCGCCGCGACCTGGGCTCTGGCCGCAACCGGCCCTCTGGATTCTACGCCGGTACGCACTCCTCCGGGAGGTCAGCCATTCTGGATCGGTGTGACACTGGCAGATCTGCCGGATTTACTCCAGAGTCGTCAGGTACCCGATGGCGAAGATTATGCCGGCAGTTTCTATTGGTTATTTGGTGAAACAACTGAAACACCTAAAAGCGGCTATACAGAAGACACTGTTTTTGCCATTCTGGGGCTTATCGCTGTTTCCCAGGCAGGTATATCCGGTAGCTACGACCCTACAATTTTGACCGCGCGGGATATTTTACCCATCGGAGTATATTCAGGCGGGGCGGTATATGAACATATTTGGCTCACCGGTCAGCAGTATCACGCCTTTGCCGGGGAAATGCTGCAGGCACTTGGTGCCCTTTCACCCGCTGGCGATATGGATGGTGATGGGGATGTTGACTTTGTTGACCTGTTCAACTTCTTCGAGCATTGGCTGGAAACTCCCTGCACCGACCCGGATTGGTGTAGCGGCGCCGACTACAATCACGACGGAATAGTTAATCTGCTGGACTACGCTATCTTTGCGGAAAACTGGCAGGCATTTACCGGCGAATAAAATAGTTAGTTCCTGTTGCGGAAAGCCGGAAATTTGAGGATTCATATTTCGCAGAGTATCTCTCCACAGTTTTGTCGTCTCAAATTTAATTTTGGCTATCCGTTTACGTCCCCAAAATTTAATCTGAAGCGCAACATTTTTATCCGCTCCATAACACCTCTGCGGGTGTCCGATAGTTTAAACATTTCCATGGTCTATTGTTAAGTAAAGCCGCAGTTTTGTCAATTTCTTGTTCGCTGATTTCGTTAAAATCTGTGCCTTTGGGAAAAAACTGACGTAGCAGGCCATTGGTATTTTCGTTCGTACCACGCTGCTACGAACTATACGGATCAGCAAAGTAACAACGGAACCCGACAGACTTTTCCAACTCCTTAAATCCAGCGAACTCCTTGCCCTTGTCAAACGTCATTGTTTTGCGCTGTGACCTCGGAATTTTTCGGAATAATCCCTGCGTTGTAGCATTCATACTCTCAGCGCTTTTGTCAGCAGTTTTGCCGACCAGAAGGTAGCGACTTTTACGCTCAACGTGCGTGGCAACAAACGAGCCATTGGATTTACCAACTACCGTATCGCCTTCCCAATGGCCAAGTTCCTCTCGCTTATCAACAGCTTTAGGACGCTCGCTGATTGGACGTCTATCTGGTATTTGACCTTGAGTGTTCAAGCAGCCGCGTTTCTTTCGTCTTTTGCGATGACCTTGCCGCAAATACTTGTAAAGCTTGCCACCTGTTTTCTTGTCTCGTTGCACCCAATTATATATTACCAAAGGACTTACACGCATTTGCAAATCATCGCAATAGTCTATTTCAAGACGACCGGCTATCTGCTCAGGCGAGAAATACCGCTTAAGCTTATTGCGAACATACTGTCGTAATCGTCCATTGTGCTCTAAACGATATGGCTGTTTTGATGCTTGTCTGCGTTTACTGTAATATCGCTGTGCCAAGTGCGGCTTATATTCACCGGTTGAACTGCGATTACGCGAGAGCTCTCGGCTGATCGTACCTTTGTTACGGCCAAGCTCAGTGGCGATATCTGCCATATTTTTTTGCCCTGAACGCATTATTTTTAAGATGCTTTCCCGTTCATCGATGGTAAGATGTCTGTAGCCCATTGCGTCGATTCCTTAACAGAGTATTGTTTTGTCAAAAACACTCTATCGGAAACACCCGCAATGGGCGATATTTTCCCCTTTCAAAAGTTATCGCTACTGGTACAATAGTCTCTGTTGTTGCGGGGGATAGACGGTCTATGTCAAGCCCTTTGTGCCAAAGCCATATTATTTATGTCTAATAAAGGAATTTTTGACAGGTATCTCCGTTGACTGTTAACAAAAACGCTTTCATTGTATGGTGTACCGGTTCGCTTCATGGCCAGAAGAATTTTAAGCCATTTATGAGCAAGTGCTCGCAGGGCCTCATGGTGATTATGGCCCGAATCCCGTTGTTTTTGATAATAATTCTGTGCCCAAGGACACTGAAATCGCGATTTGTCGGCAAACAGTTGCAAGGTGCGGCGGGCGAATTTCCAACAGCCCCGCCGAAAATGCACGACGTGGGATTTGCCACTGGCCTTGGTTACAGGGGCGGTCCCCATCAGGGCGCGAGCCTGGCTAACATCGTCAAATCGTTGCGGATCGCGACCCAGGCAGGCCAACAACGCCGGTGCCAGGACCTTACCGGCCCCGGGCAGCGAGCGAATCCAATTGGATTCGGGAAGGTTATCAAGATCTTTAGTGATCTGCAGGTCACGTTGAGCTATTTCATCAATGAGCATTCTCAGGCTGCGGGCAAGATAACAAATCAGCGTTTTCTTGGCTTGCTGCAGATGCTCAGCTACCGGCAAGACTGGTTGCTTCAGAATCGCTACCATCTCCTCGAAACGTCTTGGGTTGGGATAGTGATGACGTTTGAGCCAGTTGATCAATCGTCGTTCACTCAAAGCAAGCATCTGGTTTTGGGTGGGAAACTGTTCCAGGAATTGCAGAGCGATCTGACTGTCGAGTCCACCAAAAAGCCCCAGAAAGGCCGGGTAATGGCATTTCAGAACACTTTTCAGTTCGTTGAGCTTGGCAGTACATTCTTCCCTCAGCCGGAGTCGATCCTGGCAAGCCACCCGCAAAGCAATGATCTCTGGGGCATCAGGCTGCAAAGGTTTAAGGTCCCGGTGAAACGTCAGCAAAAACATGGCCAATACTTTCCGATCAATTTTGTCCGTCTTGACTCCGTTTGCCGAGAGAGCTTTGCGGAAAGAATCAACCGATTTAGGATTGACCGGGTACACACCGTAGCCGCGATCCAGCAATGCCTGTACCCAGGCACCATGCGAAGTTTCAATCGCGATACCAATTTCGCCCGGCAAAGCATGGACTTCCAATTTCATAAACATCTCCGTCAGCCCATCCACACTCGGGGCAACTTGTCCTTGGGCCAGGATATCACCATCAGCATTACGCATATGGTAGTCCAAAATACTATCGCTCCAATCGATTCCGACAAACAACATTCTAAAGCCTCCTTTCTGGAAGTTTTTATTCTCGCCGGGCCGGACGGCAGTGGCAGCCTCATAAAAGCCCTCGAAGGGCAGCGGTCTATTGTCCCTGCAAGCCGTCGGAATGGGTGCGGGCCGGTCGGTCTATCCTTAGCCTTCGAAGGGCTGGGCAACGAGGACCTGACCCCGCACCCGGCGAGATTTCAATTAACAGATTTCACAAAAACTCACAGAAAGAAAAAGTACCAAAAAGAAAGAATACTACTACTATTGTTTTTTATGCTTATATGTATAGCATACGTTATGAGGGCAACGCTGGGAAGCGAACCGAGCGCCTCGACAGTGGCATACAGCATGGGGCGGTATCTTCGTGGTACCGCCCATATACCAGCCATATATGCTGGCGCCCACAATGCGATAAATCCATCTTTTCCATGGCCTTAACCCTTAGAATGTCGTTAAATCAACCAACTTTATTGGAGTTGAACCTGATATTAAGGAACTTGTAGTATGAGAATATATGCCTATTACGCCAGTGCTGCTCGTAACTTACGGGATTGCTAAGTGTACCGAATCGAACCTTTTTAAAATCAGCTAATTCGAAAGTAAAGCCACACTGACTGGTTTCAATGGCGAATATATCAGCTCTATGGTCACTACTATATTTTCTCCAACCGTTCGGCGAGCAACTAAAAGTGTAAGCACTGCCAGCAGCGTTCAACTCTTCTGTAACTATCCCCAGCAATAGTAACACCAAGATTGCATTTCTCATAAATAATCAGTCTACAAATGTAAAATGTATGGCCTTTAGACTGGCCTCTGCCAGATTGCCTTCGAGACATGAAACACTCACTTTATATTTCCCGGTTTTTGGGAAGTTAATCCATCCTATGGGAAATTTCTGATAGTTGTGCGAAGAGTTCTGCTGGTTCTGTATGTGCTGTTCCCCCTCAATATCCACGCCCCACACAATGCGCCCCTTGCCGCTGTAAGTAAGTTCAACGTTGTAATAGCCCGGCTCAAGGACATCGACTTCCCAACTGGCCATGCCGCCTTCTTCCCATTTCCAGACTCGTACAACATGCTTCCACTCTCCAAACTTCTCCATCCATGACTTTCTTTCCTTTTTGGCGCCCGTCACATCGGAAAACTGCGCGAGTATCGTTGTTTCAGCCGCAGGGTCTATTTCCCAACAAGGATCAATGTCAGGCTGCCCATCAAGCTCCACC
>JAGHBX010000197.1 GCA_021160785.1 Planctomycetota bacterium
CTACTATGTATGTTACGCTTGAGCCGTGCTGTCATGTCGGCAAGACGGGGCCGTGCAGCGAGGCGGTGATTGAGGCAGGGATATCGAGAGTTGTCGTGGCGGCCGGCGACCCCTGCGAGCATGTCGCAGGCGGCGGGATCGAGCAGTTGAAGCAGGCGGGGATTGAGGTGCAGGTGGGTCTTTGCCGAAAGCAGGCCCGGCTGCTTAATGCCGGTTTCTTTAAGCATGCAGAAACCCGCAGACCGTGGGTGATCGCCAAGTGGGCACAAAGCGCCGACGGCTTTCTCGCCGGCGGGACGCAGCGATGGATAACCAACGAGGCCAGCCGCCGGGACGTCCATCGGCAACGCCGGCGGTGTCAGGGGATACTCGTAGGCATCGATACGGTTATCGCCGACGATCCCGTATTGACGGTTCGTATCGAAGGGCTCAAGTGGCAGAGGCAGCCGCTGCGAATAGTGTTGGACAGCAGTCTGAGGATATCGGCGGGCATGAATGTGCTCGATACGCAGCAGGCGCAGACGCTGATGGTGATCACGAGCGGGACGCTTCAAAGGCGGCCTGAGCGTATCCGGTCGTTGGCCGCGGCGGGTGTCGAGATTCTGGCGGTTGGCCAGGACGAAAATGGCCGATGTGATTTGGGGCAATTGCTCGATGAATTGGGCAAACGAGGCATACAGCAATTGCTTGTGGAAGGCGGACGAAATGTTTTGAACTCATTTCTGCAGCAGGATTTGGTCGATGAGGTGAGAGTCTATATTTCGCCGGAGTCCCTGGCTTCCGACGGGACCGTACGGATAAGCGAGGCGATGGAGCAGGCGAGCGACAAAGCGTATCTGAGGCATGTAAGCCAACAGGATTTTGACGGTGATCGATGTATAAGCGGTATGGTTGGCGGGATTGACTGATGAAGACACGATGCTGCACAGGATTGCGGGGGGGGGATTTTGGCGCATGAATGCCCAAGAGGAGACACAACCTGAAAAACAGGCTGAGGAAACCACGGTTCATCTCAGGCGCAACCAGCGTCTGGGCAAGTACCGTCTGGCCAGGCGCATCGGCAGGGGCGGGTACAGCGAGGTGTGGAAGGCTCGGGACTATGTCGAAGGGATATGGGTTGCACTGAAGATTCCGCAGGCTGACATTCACGGCAAACGCGACAACCAGACGATACTGCGGGAGGTGCGTCTGGTGTCGCGGCTTCGACATCCGCATATCATGCCGCTCAAAAATGCCGAGATTATCGACGGCTATGCGGTCATGGCTACGGAATTGTCGGCGGGCACATTAGACGACTGCTCCAGGCCCATGAGCGTTCGGAGGATTGTCTCCATTATCACACAGGTTCTCGACGGCCTTTCGCATGCACACAGCAGGCGGATGGTTCACTGCGATGTGACGCCGGGTAATATCTTTTTATTTCCGGACGGGCGCGCCGCCATCGGCGACTTCGGCATCGGTTTTCGAATCAAGGGACGCGTCGAGACCATCGACGAGTTCGGCACGCCCGGATATGTCGCGCCCGAGCAGGCATACGGTCATCCGACATATCGCAGCGACTGTTTTGCCGCCGGGCTGATACTCTATGAGTATATCACCGGAGTGCTGCCGAGATGGCCGTTTACGTGGCCGCCCAGAGGATACCGGCGGCTGCGAACGAAAACGAGTCTGGATTTTGCAAACTTCATGAAAAAATCCCTTGCCGTCGATCCCGGCAAACGCTTTGCAAACGCCAAACAGATGCTTGCGGCGCTGCGATTGGCGCTTCCCAAATCACTCAGGGAAAACGGCGTGCTGCAGTTGACAAACGCCGGAAAACGCAACTGGAAGCAAGTGCGACGTGAAGCCTTTGTCAAGCGATACAAGAAGGTTCTTTCCGATCTTTGCCGCTGCGTTGACTGCGGCGAGCCGATATCCGAGAGGATGAAAATCTGTCCCTGGTGCGCCAGCACGCGCAATCGCTTCGACGACCGCAGCCGGTTTAGCCACATATGCAATCGCTGCGGCAAGGGAGTCTCGCCCGGCTGGGATTATTGTCCCTGGTGCTATGGGGCGGGTTTCAAACGCCAGCGGGTCGAGGCGCCCGCGCGGATTAGCTACCAGGGGCGCTGCCGGCACTGCGGCGGAAAGCTGATGCGTTTTATGCGTTACTGCCCCTGGTGCAATCGGAAAATACGAAAGCCGTGGACGGCCTGGCCGTTCCCGGAGACGTGCAGCGGGTGCGGCTGGTCGGTGGATTCGAGCTACTGGAATTACTGCCCGTGGTGTACTCAAAGACTGATCGAATAAAATTCGGTGCGGCGATATGAACAATGATATCGGGCAAATTCTGACGGAGGGACTGCCGTTTAGATGGGGAGCGGCAAGCGACGTGGGCAAGGTTCGCGCCGTCAATGAGGATGCGTATGTGATCGAGCCGGAGATAGGCCTGTTCGTCGTATCAGACGGCATGGGAGGGCACAAGGGCGGAGCGCTGGCGTCCAGCATCGTCGCCGAGGACCTGTCGGTGATGATTGAAAACAAACTGCACCGCCTGAAGTCCGACAGCCCGCGGGCCGTCCGCCGCTTGTTCAAGGCCGCCATCGCCGAGCAGAGCCGCCAACTGTGCATCGAGGGCGCCGTCGGCGAGCATGGGTACAGGGAGATGGGCGCGACGGTTGTTGTCCTGCTCATTCGCCGCCGCCGGGCCTACTTGGCAAATCTGGGCGACAGCCGGATCTATCGCTTTCGTGCAGGAAGGCTGCGGCAATTGACAAGAGACCACTCGGTCATTCGCGAACTGCTCGAAGCCGGCGTCATAGAACCGCATGAAGTCGAAAACCACGAGGCGGCGGGCCAGATCACGCACTACATAGGGATGGAAGAAGATGCCGCGCCCCATGTGAAAACATTTGCCCTGCAAAAAGGCGACCGCCTGATGCTCTGCACCGACGGCCTGACCGACATGCTCGACGAAAAATCAATAGCCGGCATCCTGACGACAGAAGAGGCAGCCCAAACCGCCTGCGAAAAGCTCGTCCAAAAAGCCAACAACGCCGGCGGCCACGACAACATAACAGCCGTCATCGTCGACTACGCAAAAAGCTAACCTAAACACAAGCAAAACGGGATATGACACCAAACCACCCTTTTTCCTACTTGACTATCCCTTCCCCAAGTGATATTCTATATTCTTCATTTGGAGTACTTTATGCAACCGAGGGAGAAAAGAACTTGTTCTATAGTGAATAACCCAGTAGGGATGCGTGATTTCCTACCGGGCTTTTTTTATGAGAAAACAGGGGCAGGCAGTAGTTCTTGCCCTTTCTCAACTTCTTTTCAATTTTTATGAGATGTTTAGGTCTGAAAATCTATTTATTCGGGAGGTGTGGAAATGCGACACTCATATCCAGCGTTTCAAATTCTGGTGTCAATTGCTCTGTCATTGTGTGTGTTATCGATTGCTAAAGCTGAGCGTCAGGGGGTGGACTGCGGCTGCGACAAGACAGGGATATATGAGGGCTTGTCCAAATTTGTTGTCCCGACACCGGAGGGGGGATTCAACCTTGCAGACGGTAGCTATAATTCGCCGGGAGGCACGTACAGCTTTACCATAGGAGCCACGTCACTTGCTCCTCAGGAAGGCATACAGATCGTGATCAGTATCAATGAGGGACCGCACCAACGAGCCTCAATCAATGGGATAGTAACCCAGGCGGCGTGGGGATTCAGCCCAGACGATCATCGATTTGTTTTTCATAGCAAGGCCTTAACCGGGCATTACACGGTAATTCTGGTTGATCTTCAAAGCTCGATGGGGTTGACCGGCGTAAACAACCAGACTTCGGTGTTTCAGGGGCTGGGAGTCTCGTCCCTGTCGCTTGGTTTCAGTCCCAGCGGACGTTACTTTGCCTGTGCGGGCAAAAGCGATACCGGATACCTGACACTGAAGGTGGTGGACGTGCTCGATCCCGGGCAGAACGTGTTTACGATGATACCGACGATAGGCATACAACATTCCGGCTGGGGATTCACGCCGAGTGGGATGGACTTTGACGATGCCGCATTTTTCTGGGCGATTGAAAGTGCCGGGGGCATTGCGACGGGCCTTGTGAATCTTCTGACAGAGGAGGGGCATTCGGTAGATGCATCTGACGGAACATGGTGGGGTTTCAGTCCCTGTGGCGATCTGTTTGCAACTGTCAACGGTCCCTCGAAAGCTGTCAGGCTCTACAGTACCGACACAGGACAAGGCGTCGCCATCGGCGGTTGGTCCGGTATGGCTGAAAATCTCAAACCACGAAGCGATCAAGACAGCCATTACATCGGCGAGACTGTGCTAATGAGTAATACAGCAAATCAGGATTGCGATGGTGGAGGTGACGACCAGGAAGCTCCGACCTGGCCCGATGGGGCGAACCTGTCGGCTTCGGATATTACGGGAACATCAGTTGCCTTGAGTTGGGATTCGGCCCAGGACAATGAAGCGGTAACACAG
>JAGHBX010000084.1 GCA_021160785.1 Planctomycetota bacterium
AGTCCGGGCGTTTCGGGCCCTTCTTAGGCTGCTCGGATTACCCGACCTGCAAGACCATTTTGAATATTGACAAGGAGGGCAATGTCCTGCCCCCCAAGCCTCCGCCCGAGCCGACGGGAATCAAATGCTATAAATGCAAGACCGGCGAACTTGTAATCCGACAGAGCAAGAAGGGTCCTTTCATGGGCTGCAACAAGTTCCCGCGATGCAGGACGATTGTGAGCATCAAACAGATTGACAACCTCAAAAAACTCCAGGCCGAAGGTACGTGGCCGCCCGAAACAAGAGAACAGGCCGACATCCTGCTCGGTAGAAAAAAGACAACGAAAAAAACCGCGAAGAAGACAGCAAAGAAGACAGCGAAAAAAACCGCCGCCAAGGCGAAGAAGAAGAGTTGAATGCTATAGCAATTTGTATTAGCCACAGAGCTTAGAGTTGGTAGTTCGTAGTTGGTCGACGAACTACAAACTATGAACTACAAACTAAAAACCTGCGAGGGAAAAGGCAGATGCCCAAAAAGGACGAGTCCAAAACAGACGCATTCGAGACGGTGGAACCCATCGGCAAGAGAGTGCTGATACGAAAAGACGCCGATAAGAAGCAAACCAAAGGCGGCATTCAACTGCCCGACAATATCGAGATACCGACTATCACGGGTCGAATCGTTTCCGTGTCCGCGGAAGTGGAGACCTCGGAAGAACTGCCGCTGAGGCAGTATGATAAGGTGCTTTTCAATCCCAAGGGAGCTATCCCGGTCGATTTCGAGGGCAACAACAAGCTCTTCGTCGTGGACGTCGAAAATGTCGTCGCCGTTTTCAGAAAGTCGTGATGTCGAATTCGATCAGCGTCTTTTCCGCCCAAGAAGCATCAATCCCCCCGCACCCAGAATCACGACAGTAGCAGGTTCAGGGACCGGATTATCTTTTCCGGGGACAGGGATCGAATCCCCTTCTCCGGGGACAGGAAAGTCGTCGCTTTCGTCGACAATGACGTAATCAGGCAAAATGAAGCGTCTTTTCGATGGTTCCCGGTAACCGCCGGCCGAGACCGAGCCGCCTCGGGAGTAATCCGCTCCGATACCGACGAGCCCGCCGCCGCCACCCTGTCCGCCGGCAAAACCGCCACCGCCGATGAGTAGTTCAGGTTCATGCTCGGCACGCTCAAAAACGGCTACAACGATCTTGGGGGCGTCCATGACAACGATTGCCTCGCTGGCCGAGGGGTCGCTTACATTCCCCATCCAATAAACAAAACGATACCCGGGTTTGGGAGTCGCCGTTAATGTCACATGTTCACCGATCGGCACCCGGTGGATACCGACGCCGGGACTTCCGAATCCGGCATCGACAGGGCTTTGCTGAATCATCAGGGAATAATATCCCCCCTCCTGACAATAAGCCGACTGCGTAATTGCAACCACAGCCGCCAGGACAACGGCAATAAAACCAATCGGTATAAGCTTGCGCTCAATCATCTTCTCTTCCCCCGAAAATATCTGTAATTGACGTCTGTCGTCATCGCGACATTCCGACGGAACCCTTTCTCCCTGCCATCAAAATGACGCCCCCGACGCCGAGCAATATCATGGTAGCCGGTTCCGGAAGCGACGGCACCGGCACTCCGCTGTCCGAATTGTTTATCGAAAAGTCGCCCGCGACAAAGTCACGATCACTGCTGATTATCAGAAACCATGAATGCTCGCCCTGTATCAAGGCGCCCTCTTCGAATTCCCATATACCATCGGTAAACGAAGGATTGAAGTATTCGGCGTCTGTGGCTGTGCCGCCGGCCTGATCGTCCTCTGAAGAAATCTGATCGACCTCGGAAACTGCACCCGACTCAATTTCAAAAATACGAAAGATATCGATGGAAAACGTATTATCCGCGACCTCGTTGAATACCTGGTAAACGTAGGTGAATTGCCCGTCGCTCGGCGCGGCAAAACCGGCGTCTGCAAATTCATTTCCACCGAGCGTGTCATAGACGGCAAAATCGACTCGCACCCTGTCTCCCGACACGCCCTTATAGGCAGTGCCCTGATAATGAGAACTTTCCGGTAGAAAAATGAGACCCGCCCAGGCACTTTGACCGAACAGAACCGGTACAATAAAAAGACCAGCCAATATAATCCGCTTCAAACAATACATAGCACCCTTCTCTCTTGAGCGATTCGCCCATATAAACAAAATTTCATCACTGACTAACACGATTATCCCACCCACTAATACACGGCTCAGCATCCTGCCAAAGGCAGTCCCGTGGAAACCACTCATCCTGCGATTTCACACCCTGTGCAATTGGCTCGCTCTCGATTCAGAGCCCCACAAAAACTACACCGGCCCCGAAACAAGTGCTTTTCAACACCATCCCCTGATTTGATTTGCGCACAAAAACTACTATTCCGTAATTCCGCATCCCTGTGCAATTGTTCGCTCTCGCTCCAGAGGCCCACACACACTTCACCGGCCCCGAAACAATCGCCTTTTCAACTCCATCCCCGAGTTTGATCTGAACTATGATGCCGAGACGTTGCAGACCATGCGAAAGTCCCTGCACCATACTACCTATATTAAACCATAAACCCTATAGTAATGTCAAGACTTTTCCGGGGAGTCTTAAGGCCAAAAAGAGATTGTCGGCGACTCGGCCCAAATAACCCCTATATTCGTTACAATCCTTAACCGGGGCAATTAAAAAAACTCAGAGGTTGCTGTGACTTTCTGGGTCGTCCGATAATCGGGCTATTCCTTGCACCCTGTCCGGCTATTGAGAGGTTTGGACTGAACAAACCTCGATATGTTGCGAATCGCCTGGCGCAGGCGGTTCTCATTTTCGACAAGGGCTATCCTCATATAGCCCTCCCCGTTTTCCCCAAAAGCCCTTCCCGGAGCGATCGCCACATTGGCGCCGTCCATCAGGTCCATCGCATAGTCGATTGTGCCTTTGCCGGCAAGATGCTCTTCGGCGACCTTTGTCCAGATGAACATCGAAGCGCGAGGAGTCTCGACCTCCCAGCCGATCCGCCGCAGTCCTTCACACACGACATCCCGCCGCAACTGGTATTTGGCGTTCTGCTCGGTGATATCCTTTTCGCACTCGCGCATCGCGATAATACTGGCGATCTGGATCGGCTGGAACACGCCGTAATCATAGTAGCCCTTTATCGTGGCAAGGGCGCCTAACATATCCTTGTTGCCCACGGCAAAACCGATCCTGAAACCAGCCATGCTGTACGGTTTGCTCATCGTGATAAACTCGACCCCGACATCCTTGGCGCCCTTGACCGAAAGAAAGCTCGGCGCCTTGTACCCGTCAAAACAGGTCTCGCCGTAGGCGAAATCATGGATGACCGCGATATTGAATCGTTTCGCCAGCGCAACCACCGGCTCGAAGAAACCGGCGTCGACAGTCATGGCCGTCGGGTTGTGAGGATAGTTCAAAATCAGCAGTTTCGGCCGGGGATAAAGATGTTCGCAGACCATAGAGATGGTATTCAGGAACTGCTCGTCGTTGCCTAACGGAACAGAGATCACATTGCCGCCGGCAAGCGCTACCGCGTAGTTGTGTATCGGAAAAGCAGGGTCGGTCACTATCACCGTATCGCCCGGGCCTAACATCGCCAGGCACAAATGACTGAAACCCTCCTTGGAGCCGATGCACGCTAAAACCTCATCGTCCGGATTCAACCGGACATTCCACTTGCGCTCGTACTTCAGCGCGACCTCGCGACGAAGATTATAAACACCTTTTGACACGCTGTACCGGTGATTGCGCGGATCCTGAATCGCCTCGCAGAGCTTATCGATCACGACCTTAGGCGCCCCGTCCAGGGGATTGCCCATGCCCAGATCGATTACATCGATATCGGCGCGGCGCTTGGCAAGCTTCAACGCATTAAGCCGCCCGAAAAGATAAGGCGGCAAACGCTTGATACGATCAGCAGGTTCTATCTTAAATTCCGACATTAGCAAATCCCGTGGTCTGGAAATACAGTAACGTAGGGTGTCCCGATTTATCGGGATTAGCCCACCGCGATACTTTAGTAGGATGGGCTCTTAGCCCACCGAAATACCGCGCAAAGCATCAACGATTCGATAGTATATCGGCAGGAAGGATGGTTTTCAAGATATTTTCAACCAGACCCGGCGCCCCATCGTCCGGGCGATTACGGATGAAGCGGGCCTGGAAACGGAATTCCTAAAACTCCTTGATGAAGCCCATGCCCATTGCGGGCTTGTTGTCGCAGACGGGGCTGTATGGGATGGGCTTGAAGCCCGCGACCTCGACATCGTGGTACTTGCTCGCTACATGATGGCCCACCATGTAGCCTAAGACCGCTCCGAAGAGGACATCGCTTGCCCAGTGATCGCCGGCATCCATCATGCGATAGCCGACAAAACCTGCGCCGATATACGCCGGTATGCCCACCTCGGGTCCATAGAGGTCGTCCAGAACGGAAGCAACCGCAAAAGAACTCGCCGTATGGCCGCTGGGCCAGGCAAGGCTTTTTCCGTTGGGCGAATTGTCGTTGACGAGCAGTTTCAGACCCATTGTCGCCGCTCCCGTTACCGAGACCGCCTCGAACATTGTCCAGGCGTTCTTCTTGCCTATTTCGTCGCCGCCGGAGGCGGCCGTAAGATACCACAGACCCGACGCGGCAAAATGAATACCCGGGCCTCCGGCATAATAGGTAAACTTATCCCATTCCTTATGGCTGCTGATCCACGGGTGATCGTCGAAATTGTCCGCTATGCGATCGTCGCCTCCGCCCTGACGAAGAGCAATACTGCCGCCGGCGGCGCCGAGAAGCCACAGGAGATTGTTGTCCGTGGTGATGATCTCTTTGGAATCGTCAATCACCAGGCGGGGCAAAGACCAGATATCGTCCGCCAGGCTCTTGCAGGCCCGGCCCAGACCCGGCGAAGCACTGCTCTCTGAAACGCCGCTCGCCGGGGCGGACGCCTCGACCGAACCAATAGCGACCCTGCCGCCGCGACCGGCACCCGCAAACCGGCTCTGCTCCTCACCGCAACCGGCAAGAAAAACCAGAGCAATAACCACCCCACAAATCCCCAATCCTTTCACATTTCTTGTAAACACTCCTGGCTCACTCCCATTCTATTGTTGCCGGCGGTTTGCTTGACACGTCATATACCACCCGGTTGACTCCGCGAACCTCATTTATGATTCTGCTTGCGATCAGTCCCAGAACGTCATAGGGTATACGTGAAAAATCCGCCGTCATAAAATCGCTCGTCTCCACCGCACGTATCGCAATGACATTCTCGTAACTGCGCTCATCACCCATCACACCGACGGTGCCGATCGGCAGCAGCACGGCAAGGGCCTGACTTATAGTCCGATACAAACCGGCCGCCTTGATCTCCTCAATCAGTATATCGTCCGCCTCACGCAGAACTTCAAGCCTTTTTGCAGTAATTTCACCAATTATACGAACCGCCAGACCCGGACCCGGGAACGGATGACGCCAGACCATGTCCTCGGGCAGCCCGAGATACTCGCCCACCTTGCGGACCTCGTCCTTGAAAAGGTCTCGCAGCGGCTCGACCAGCTCGAATCCCAGTTTTTCCGGCAGTCCGCCCACATTGTGGTGCAGTTTGATATTCGCTGCCAGATTGCCGTCCTTATTACCGGACTCGATCACATCGGGATAAAGCGTCCCCTGCGCCAGAAACCGCACATCGGCGATCTTGTCGGCCTCGTCCTTGAACGCGGCGATAAACTCGGCGCCGATGATCTTGCGTTTTTCCTGCGGGTCCGTGACGTCGGCCAGCCTGGCCAGGAATTTCGCCCACCAGTCCACCACCCGAAGATCGAAATGAAAATGGTCGTGGAACATCGAGATAACACCCTGCCGTTCATTCTTGCGAAGCAGGCCGTTGTCGACGAAGATACAGACAAGCTGGTCGCCGATTGCCTTATGCAAAAGCGCCGCGGTAACCGCAGAATCCACACCGCCGCTCAGCCCGCAGATGACCGTTGCATCCCCCACCTGCTTGCGAACGGACTTGACAGTCTGCTCCACAAAATCGCTCATCTGCCAGTCGCCGGCGCACCGGCAGACATCGTAAAGAAAATTCTTGATAATATCGACGCCGCGCGGCGTGTGCGTCACCTCCGGATGAAACTGAACGCCATAGAATTTGCCGCCTTTGTGTTTCACCGCCGCGTACGGACAACTGTCCGTCGTCGCAAGCGCGACAAAATCGTCGCTCAATTCGTTGACCTGATCGCCGTGACTCATCCACACCGTCGTTGTCCTGGGCAGGGACGCAAACAGATCGCTTGCGTCGGTTATCGTCAGATTAGTTCGGCCGTATTCCCTGCTCTTCGCAGGTGAGATGTCGCCGCCCAGGATCTTGCATCCGATCTGCATACCGTAACAGATGCCCAGGACCGGCACGCCAAGATCGAAAATCCTCTCGTCGCACATCGGAGCATTCTCGGAGTAAACACTCGCAGGCCCGCCCGAAAGGATAATCCCCTTAACACCCAACTGAGCGAGCTTCTCGGCCTTGACATTCGGCTGATAAATCTGCGAATACACCTTCTGCTCCCTCACACGCCGCGCAATAAGCTGGGCATACTGACTGCCGAAATCAATTATAGCAACAACTTCACGAGACATAAAAATACCCTAAGAGTGCCTAACAAAATGAGTTTTTTAATGTGGCATGGGCATCTTGCCCATGATACACGGGCAGGATGTTCGTGCCACCGGCATGCCGTGCCCCTACTCAACTCTCAAACTGTTCCGATGCCGAGTAGTTCGGCGATTCTTTCGTTATCATTATGTCGTGCGGATGCGACTCGCTGATACTGGCGGCGCTGACCCGCACAAATTGCGCCTTTGTCCGCAGATCCTCAATCGTCCGCGTTCCGCAATATCCCATCCCCGCCCGCAGCCCGCCGACAAGCTGATATACATAATCATCCAACATGCCGCGGTAAGGCACACGGCCTTCCACGCCTTCGGGAACTAACTTTTCCTTTTTGCTTTCGCCCTTTTGCCCGTACCGGTCCGCCGAGCCGGCGATCATCGCACCTAAGGAACCCATGCCGCGATATTCCTTGAACTGCCTGCCCTTGTAGATGACTAATTGCCCCGGGCTCTCGTAGAGTCCGGCAAACAGCGAGCCCAACATCACACTCGACGCCCCCGCCGCGATCGCCTTGGTAATGTCGCCGGAATGCCGTATGCCGCCGTCTGCAATAACGGGTATGTTGTGCTTTTCGGCAACACTCACACAGTCCATCACCGCCGATATCTGCGGCACGCCCACGCCGGAAATCACCCGCGTAGTGCATATCGCCCCAGGCCCGATACCCACCTTGACAGCGTCGGCGCCGGCGGCGATCAGATCCTCCGCCGCTTGCGCTGTTGCGATATTGCCGGCGATCACGTCAATCGTGTACTTGTCCTTGACCGCCTTGACCGTCTCCAACACGTTCTGCGAATGGCCGTGCGCCGTATCGACGACTATCACATCCACTTCGGCATCGATCAGCGCCTCGATCCGCTCGAAGTCCTGCGGCCCGACCGCCGCACCCACACGCAGCCTGCCGCGCTCGTCGCGAACGGCGCGGGGGTACTGCTGGAACCGGTCGATATCCCGCATCGTAATCAGCCCCGCCAATTCACCGGCGTCGTTGACCAGCAGCAGCTTTTCGACCTTGTGATGGCGGAGGATTTCCTTGGCCTGCTCCAATGTTGTGTCGGCGGGCCCGGTGACCAGATTGGCCTTTGTCATCACCGTATCGATCTTGACCGATTCGTCCTTTAGAAACTTCAGATCCCGACGCGTCAGAATACCTGCTAATTTCCTGCCCAGCACGATCGGGATGCCGGAGACATTCTGCACGTTCATCACCTCCAGCGCCCGACTGACCGTATCGTCGGGCACAAGCGTTACCGGGTCCTGGATAACGCCGTTTTCCGACCGTTTGACCTTGGCGACCTCGCGCTTCTGGGCGGCGACATCCAGGTTCTTGTGAATGATCCCGATACCGCCCTCCTGTGCAAGCGCAATCGCAAGCGCAGTCTCGGTAACGGTATCCATCGCCGCCGAGATAATCGGGATATTGATCCGGATATTGTTGGTCAACCGCGTGGAAGTGTCCGCCTGGCTCGGAACAAAATCGCTCTTACCCGGCAGCAGAAGGACATCGTCAAACGTGATCCCCTCTGCTGCGATTCGCTTGCTATCCATAGACTTTCTCTCCGACTGTAACAAGGTTTCTGCAAAATTGCGATTTGGCATACATTACTTAAGAAAATCATTTTTTCGATTTTTTTAAGTAATCACATAACCTCTTATCCTCAAGCAACTTAGCTCTGAGAAAAGAGAAAAGCCTTGGCGTCTTCTCTTTTCCAAAAACATGTCAAATCGCAATTTTGCAGAACTCATAAAACCGCCCGCACCTAAACTGAGCAGTATAATACACCCCGCCGCCGGCGTCAAAACATTTCCAAAAACACAACAAAACCGGATTTCGACGGGGGAGATTTTGTGTTTGACATCGTGTGCCCTGAAGCAGTATTATATGGCTTGTAATGGTCATGAATGGCGATAAAGATGCTGAGATATGGTTATCTGGTTGACTCTTGAAGAGGCAGTGAAGCACCTGGTTATGGCGGTACTGTAATATCATGCCAAATCTAAGTAAAAAAATTGCTACTCACGACCACATGTCCCGGACGCCCCATAAAGATGAACTTCAGACACTCGATACGACAGGAACTGTATGGCCGGCCCGGGAACGGTTTTTAATGGATGCTGGGTTGAAAGCGGACGAGAACGCTGCACAATCAACGAAGTCTTACGGTATGAATTGGAAGATGACGGCTAAGACTATATTGGTTCAACTCCATCACAAAGTAGAGACAGTCGAACACCTCTCGAAACATTTGGTTCTGGTTGCTCAAGACTGCCTCCTCAACTACATGCGAAGAGAGTTCTCTTTTGACCACCTTGAATCGGCCAGGAGCGGTGATGCCATGCATTTTCATTCGTATTCTCTTGAACGAACCAAAGATGCCTACAGTATAATTCTGAATGAGCGATACAGTACTGATGCTCTTGGTGTATCGAAGGCATTAGGACTTCAGGCCAAGGCAAGGGTGGAGTTGGATGTTATCCTGTCGGAACTGGAAAATAAAATTCCGGCTGAAACAGTATTCCAACCAGTTTAAAAGAAGTGGGGCTTCTGCTTGATAGCCAAGGCATCTTTGGTCGCCGTATCGTACTCGTCCCCTCCATCCTTGAGGCAATACACGTACATGTGGTCGGACTGTTCGGTTATTCTTCCGTTTGTCAGCCGGCCTTTATGGCTTGGGCTAAGTCTATTGTGCCTTCGTAGAGTGCTCTTCCTACGATGGCGCCTGCGACGCCGAGTTCTTTGAGGCGGACGACGTCTTCTACTTTCGTAACGCCGCCGGCGGCAATTATTGGGATGTTGACCGCGTCCACCAGCGCCTTTGTCCGGTCGAAATTGGGCCCGTCCAACATGCCGTCCTTAGTGATATCCGTATAGATAATCGCGCTCAACGGCAGGTTCGCCGCCTGGGCGGCAAAATCCCACAGCTTCTGGGGCATCTCCTGCGTCCAGCCGGCGACTGCGACCTTTGACCCCCGCGCATCCAGTCCGAACGCCAGCTTGTTGACGAACTTGTCGGCCATCTCGCTGAACCATCCTAAGTTCCTCACCGCCGCCGTGCCGATGATCAGCCGTTTGACGCCGGCGTCCAACATCATACGGATGGTGTCTTCGTCGCGAATACCACCGCCGACCTCGACGTCAAAATCAAACTGAGACGTGATAGCGGCGATCACCTCGAAATTGATGCTCCTGCCCATGCGCGCACCGTCAAGATCGACGATATGAAGCCACTTGGCGCCGGCGTCGGCAAAGACCTGCGCCTGTTTGATGGGATTGTCCTCGTACGTAATCTGCCGGTGATACTCGCCCTGAATGAGCCGTACACATTTGCCACCGATAAGATCTATCGCGGGAATGACTTCCATAGCAACCTCAACTCAAACCACAATTCGCCGTTTCGCAAAAAATACGCGAATCGGGATTGTAGGAAAAGGACGGATGGGTTGCAACAAAATTAAACGGATATTGCGCCGATTCGCAATATTTTTCACACGGCCAGGCAGACCGACACCCCGCCCGTCAGGTCTTGAGTGCTTGAACACGAGATGAACCGACCACACAACCGCTCAGCCGCCCCTAAGCCGGATATACAAAAGAAACCTGTTCGCCAAACATTGCCGGCAGACCGGACCGCTGCCCGGTATGCCTGTTGTGCAATGTGCTCAGGCTGGTACGACTTTGGTCGCTTCCGGACCCTTCTTTCCCTCGCCCGCTTCGTACTCGACCTTTTGGCCGTCACTTAGCGTCTTGAATCCCTCCATCTCGACGTTGCTGTGATGAATAAACAGATCGTCGCCGCCTTCGTCGGGAGTGATGAAACCGTAACCCTTTTTGTCGTTGAACCACTTAACTGTACCACTATCCACGTAACTTCTCCCTGGGTCCCATATACAGACCCACACTGCAAATTGCCCCTCTTGTCCACACAAACCGCTTTCGAGGGATTGAAAAGCGGCTCTCTACTACCTTGGGGCGACTCACAAGGAGAGGTGAGCAACCCTATGGTATACTATTATTGTCTGTATTTCAAACCGCAAAGTTAGGGAAAAACGCAAATTTTTTAATTTTTTTACAAAAAAACCGCCTTCAGAC
>JAGHBX010000479.1 GCA_021160785.1 Planctomycetota bacterium
CTATTAATCTTACGGTTAACTGAGTCCCTTCAACGTGAATGACTCTGATTTTGCTTTCTTTGTCAATATAGCCGGTTTCGGCTACGCATTCAAGGCGTTTGCCTTTGAAATCGCACATTCCCACGGGGCGAAGCGGTGTTAAGACGACTCCCTGCTTTCCCATCATCTCCTCGAGTTCTTTGGTGTCGGGGATTGCGTCGCCCTTTTCGCGGTTTGGTTTTCCGAGGGTGACGTGCTTTCCGAAAGGAGTTTTGGGAAAGATACGGTATGCGATGATCCAGACAATTGGTACTATGGCGCCTGCTGCGAAGACGCCTATCCATCCTGTTACAGGGCCAAACTTGAAGAAGATCGCGATTCCGGCGGCGACACATGCCAATGAAAAGACGGTGAGCAGGCCGAAACTCGGTACGAAGATTTCGAGTACGAGAAGGATCGCGCAGGTGATGAACAGGAATATGGCAAATATCAGCCACAGGACCATCATGAAATCCATTATTTCGCCTCCCTGACGACTATGCGGTTTCCGTGAATCTGTATTATCTTTACTTTTGTGCCATTTTCAAGGAATTCTCCGACGGTTACTACATCGACGGTCGCCTGTGCGAATCTGGCCTGTCCGGCGGGCCTCAGCGGCGATACGACTTCACCTGTGTCGCCGACGTTTATGTTGATGCCGGCGCTTCTGGGAGCGGCGGTTGTTATGCTGGGCGGCAGTTGCTCTCCTGCAGCGGCAGGCCGGAGCATGAGGCCCCGCAGGAAGTACATTTTCGGCAGGTACCTGGTGAACAGATACGCCAGACAGAGGAATCCCACGAAGCCGAACGATAGTCCGACAAGGCCGTCAAGGAAGAGATCCCAGGCAAATTCGGTCTTTGGCCAGGGCACATCGCCCGGCGGGTTTCGTATCAACATGCCGAAGAGTCCGGCAAATATGAAGACGATTCCGAGGAAGCCGGTTATTCCGAATCCGGGAATGACAAAAACTTCGACGCCCAGGAGTATGATGCCGATTATGAATATGGCGACTTCGACCCAGTTTGCCATTCCACCGAGGTATTTGCTGCCGATTATGATTACGATGCAGATGAGGGCGACGAGCCCGGGCAGTCCGAGTCCGGGCGAATTCAGCTCGATGTAGACGCCTAACATGGCTAACATGACCAGTACCGCCATGACGGCGGGTGAATTGATCCATCTGACCAACTGCTCGGACCAGAGTGTCTTGAGGATGGGAACGTGATCGGCGAACGTTATGCCGTCGCGCTTGGCGAGGAAGGCGATGGCTTCTTCGCGATTGTCCACAACCGCCCTTGCGATGCCGTATTCATGGGCCTTTGAGGCGGTGAGCGTGAGTATCTCGTCGTCCTTTACGACGAGTTCTTTGTTCTTGATGTCGTACCGGTTGGGGTCTTTGGGCAGGTCCTTGGTTTCGAAAAACTCATACTTATCGCTCTTTAGGTTTTTGACTCGGAATATTTCCAGTTGCCGGGAAACCATGGCCTTTAAGAGCGCTTCGGGGTAATCGTTTGCCTCGGCGGCGCGGCTGAAGATGGCGCGGACGAAGCTTTCCGCTTTTTCGCGTTCGACACCCTCAAGGGTGCCGCCCATCGTGATCGGTGCACAATCGCCGATGGTGGTGTTGCTCAGCATGATGATGTCTTTGCAACTGACGCTGATCATGGCGCCTGCCGAGAGGGCCTTTTTCTTAACATAGGCGACGGTGTGGACGTTCTTGCTTAATTCAAGGATTAGATAAGTTGAGATATCGTCGGCGGCTTTTACGAGCCCGCCGTAGGTGTCAATTTCGAAGATGATATACGTGGCGCCCATTGCGATTGCTTCTTCGGAGCGGCGCAAAATGGACTGGTGCAGGCCGTCGTCGATCATGCCCTCGCAGGGGATCACGACAACCATGTTTTTGGCGTTTTGGGACGGCTGAGGGGCCTTGGCCGTTGGCGTGTCCGGGGCGTCGGCGGCGGTGGCGGGTCCTGAGAGAGGACAGAAAACCACCGCAAAAACGACAATCAGTATATAGCGTATTTGCTTTTTGCTTTCCATGCGGTGCAATAATAGCCTTGGCGGGTCGTTATGGCAAGTACGATTTTTCATGTCTACACAAATTACCCCGATTTGGGTGAATCCGCTCCAATGACAATGCTTTATCGGGCCGAACGCATGGGGGCTTTAGTGCTATTCGCTTGATTTGGGGTTGAATGCCTTGTGTTCGCCGCTTAGACCGCTGGAATCCAGCCCTTCCCACTGGATACCGCCGATTACGGATTGGGCGATATTTGTCAGATGGTCGCCTATCTTCTCCACATTGTCCACAAGGTCGATGAAGATCACTCCGACCTCGGCTGAGCACTTTCCGTCGGTCATTCGCTGTACGTGCCGGCGGCGGAACTGCACCTGCATACGGTTGAGTTTGTTTTCACTTGCAAGCGCAGCGTGCGCCGCCTGAACGTCGTCATTGGCTAAAGCTGCTATGATCCCTTCAAACATCTGGAATCCCTCTCCGACGATCTCTCTGGATTCGGTTTGTGCATCCTCGGAGAAAGCAAAACCACGGTCGATCTTGCGTTCGGCTATTTCGGCAATATTGACGGCATGGTCGCCTATTCGCTCCAGATCGTTGACCGTGTGGAGCAACACGGGCAATTCCCTTGAAACCTCGTCGTCTAATTGGCGTTGCGACAGCGCGACGAGATAGGAGGTGATCTCGAGTTGGAAGTCGTCGACGACATCCTCGAGCTGCTGCGTTCTTTGTATTCTTTTCCGGTCCCCTTGGGTGAGCCCGTCGACGGCGCTGTGCAGCGCATCCCTTGCCGTGTTCGCCATGCGTACGATCTCGCGTTTGCACTGCTGCATAGCGAATGGGGGCGTATCAAGCAGCCGTGTTTCGAGCACAACAGGCTGGATGGCCGTATCGCCGGGTTTCCGGCGGACGATGAACTTGACAAGCATTTCAACCTGAGGCGCCAAAGGCAGGAACAGTACCGAACAGCATAACTTAAACAGCGTGTTGGCGACGGCGATGGTTGAGAGTATCGTACCTGCCCCAATATCCCACCATGATATCGCCAGGACAGCCTTGGTGTAAAGTCCCGTATAGAAGAATGGGAGAGCCAGTCCCGCTCCGATAACATTAAACAGGGTATGCGCCCACGCGGCTCGCCTGGCGGGAACATTTGTCTGCAACGATGCAATTTGCGCCGTGATGGTCGTGCCGATATCGCTGCCCAACATAAAGGGGATTGCCACGTTGAGCACATTGAGCCAGTTGTCGCCAAGCGCACCGCCCAGCGCCATCATCTGGAAGATCGCGATAGCGGCGGAACTGCTTTGGATGAGCATAGTAATCAACAGGCCCGCCACCAGGGCAATCATCGGTCTGCCTCCCATTCCGGCCAGCCATTGCACAACCTGGGGATTCTCTTCGAGACCCCCGAAAGCATCTTTCATGAAACCGAGACCGATGAAGAGTACGGCAAAGCCAACGATGATCTTGCCGGTGCTTTTTGTCTTGCGGCTCCTGCCCAGGGCCTGCAAGAGGAATCCAATCGCCACGCCCGGCAGCGCATATTGTGTTATTTTGAAACCCTCAAATTGTGTCAAAGAAACAATCCATGCGGTGACCGTTGTGCCGACGTTGGCGCCGAAAATAACGCAGATGGCCTGGCGAAGTGTCAGCAGGCCGGCATTGATCAGTCCGATCACCATGACGGTGGTGGCGGAACTGCTCTGAACCAGTCCCGTCACGGACACTCCGACCGCAAAGCCCACCAGCGGCTGTCTGGTCATGGATTCGAGGATTTTCCTGAGTTTCTTGCCGGCCACTTCCTTGAGACCTTCGGTCATCATCCCCATGCCGATGAGAAACAACCCCAGCCCCCCCATTGTGAAGAAAACCATCTTCTGCCAGTCAACATCCATGTACATGTCTCCAGATTCTTTGTCTGTTTTTCATGCCAACAGGGGCGATCGCAATCCCCGGAGGATACCAACCGCCGGGCCGTATTCATTCCGGGTCGTCCGTCTGTGCTTCATATTCACCGCTCAGTGTGCCGGTGCCCAGACTTTCCCATTGGATGCCGCCGATTATGGATTGAGCGATATTTGTCAGATGGTCGCCTATCTTCTCGATGTTGTCAACAAGGTCGATAAATATCAGCCCCGAGCGGGCAGAGCAGGCTCCGTCGGTCATTCGCTGGACATGGCTGCGTCGGAAGCGGACCTGCATGCGGTTGAGTTTGTTCTCGCTCGTAAGGGCCGCGTGAGCCGCCTGTATGCTGTTCTTTTCCAGGGCGGCGATAATATTTTCAAACATGTCGTACATTTCCTGGATCATGGCGCCCGAATCAGTCACGGCGTCTTCGGTAAAGCTGAGTTTCTGTTCGATCCCGCGTTCGGCGATTTCAGCGATATTTACGGCATGGTCGCTCACACGCTCCAGGTCGTTGACCATGTGCAGCAGGACGGGCAGTTCGACGGAGACATCTTCGCTCAACTGTCTTTGCGACAGTTCGACGAGATAAGTGGTAATTTCGATCTGGTATTCATCCACGACATCCTCCACCTGCCTTGTTCTGTCGATCAGTTTGATGTTGCCTTGGGAAAGTCCCTGACAAGCGCATTTGACGGCTTTCATGGCTTCCTCGGCCATACGGATGATCTCACGTTTGGCCTGCTGGAGGGCCAGAGTCGGCGTGGAGAGCAGGTGCTTTTCAAGAACCACCGCCCGTTCAACTACTTCGCCGCGGCGGGGCTTTATCAGCGAGATGACGATTTTTTCGAGGACCCCGGCAAATGGCAGGAATAACAGTGAGTTGACGACATTGAACAGCGTATGGGCGATTGCAATCGTGAGCATAATTGTGCCTGCACTGACCTCCCACGGGGCTATCCAGAGTACTATAGTCGCGAACAATCCCGTGTAGATAAGCGGCAATACAAGAGCCACACCTACCACATTGAACGTCGTATGCGCCCATGCGGTTCTTCTGGAGCCCAGATTTGCCCGCAGAGACGCTATCTGTGCGGTAATTGTAGTGCCGATATTGCCGCCTAAGACAAAGGGAATCGACATCGCAAGAACCGCATTCCAGTCTTCTCCGAAAGCCCCGTTCAGTGCGAGTATCTGTATGATGGCGATGGATGCGGAACTGCTCTGCAGGACCATCGTCATGAGCGTCGAGACAATGACCGCCAGAAGAACGCGACCCTTTAGAAAAGCCAGCCAGCCCCAGACATCTTCTGCGGCCTGGTCGCCCCTCAAATCCGTGAAGGCGAGTTTCATGAAATACAATCCGACAAAGAGAATGCCGAAGCCCAACAGGACCTGTCCGAGGTTTCTTGCCTTGCGACTTCGTCCGGCGATGTCGAGCAGGAAGCCTGCGCCTATTACGGGCATGGCGTAGAGGACTATATTGAACTTAAAGCCGGTCAGGGAGACGATCCATGCGGTGGCGGTTGTGCCGACGTTTGTTCCGAAGATGACGGGGATGGCCTGCTTGAGGGTCATCAGGCCGGCATTGACCAGGCCGATGATCATGACCGTAGTTGCCGAACTGCTCTGGACCAGCGAGGTTACCATCGTGCCGGTGGCAAATCCGAGCAGAGGAGTTCTGGTCATGGACTCCATAAGCTGCTTCATCTTCTGCCCGGCAGCTTTTTTGAGCCCGTGGGACATCTGACCCATTCCGTACAGGAACAGGCCGAGACCGCCGATTGCGTAACACAGCATTGTCATTACAGTTGCAAACATATTTGTTGTTCCCTGGATAGCAAGTACTCTAAAAGGGGTTTGTAATCAGACGAGCATACTTATATACATTCGACAGTACAAGTCAAGTATTTTGTTGGGCCAGGCGGCAAAGAATCTCGACGCCCTGTGCGATCTTGTCGTGCGTGGTTGCGTAACTTATCCTGAAATGCGTATCTCTTTCGCTGAAGACGTTGCCGGGAATGATCAGGACGTTGTTGGCGATTGCCTTTTCGACGAATTGTGTGGCGTTTTTCGCCCATTCGGGGGCCTTGACGAACGTGTAGAACGCCCCGCCGGGCTTTACAAGTTCGAATGTGTCCTTTAGGCCTTCGTAAATCATATCGCGTTTGGTGCGGTAGTCGTCGACGTATTCGGTCATGTCATAGTCCAGGGCGGTGATCGCGGCATACTGGAACGGTGTTGGTGCGCAGACGAAGGTGTACTGCTGGATCTTTGTCATCTGCTCGATGACGCCCCTGACCGGTTCGGGGCCTGCGGCGTAACCCATTCGCCAGCCGGTCATTGCGTAACTCTTGCTGAAGCCCTTCACGAGAAGGGTTTTTTCGTAATGATCGGCGATACTTGGGCAGGGTCCGTCGTAACAGAACTCGTCGTAAATCTCATCGCTCATGATGAGGATGTCGTTTTGGCGGGCAATACGGGCAATTTCGGCGACTTCATCTTCGGTGTACACCACGCCGGTGGGGTTGGCGGGGGAGTTTACAATAATGAGTTTTGTCCTGTCGGTGATCGCGGCTTCGATTTGGGCTGTGGGCATTTTGAAGTCGGGATAACTGTCCACGAAAACGCATTTGCCGCCGATCATGTTGATTACGTGCTTGTAGATGACGAAATACGGGTCAGGTATTATAACCTCGTCGCCGGGGTCCAGGAGCGTCAAAAACGCCAGCAGCAATGCCCCGCTTACGCCGCTGGTAGTCAGTACGGCAGGTTCAGCCCAGCCGTGGCGGTCGGTGATCTTCTGTTGGATTGCGGTCAGGAGCGCCGCGTCGCCGGCAGTCTGTGAATAGCGGTTGTGTCCGGTTTCAATAGCCTGTATGGCGGCTGCCTTAATGTCGGCGGGCACATCGAAGTCGGGCTGGCCGATCGAGAAGTTTACGGGATCGGTAAGTTTTGCGGCCAGCGAGAAAACCTTGCGGATTCCACTGGCGTCAATCAATCCTGTTCGCCGGGCGAGAATGTCTTTCACGGCATATAGCTCATAACGGGTGAACCCTCGTCAAGACTCAGTTTTCTCGACAGCAGCTTCGGCTTCGGCGCCTTCGGCGGCGGCCTTTTCTTCCTTTTCGCCTTTCCTGCCGCTGTGGCCCTTGCGATGTGCGACCTTGGCAAGGCCTGTGACGGGGTCGCCTTCGGCCCAGCGTTCCTCTTCGATAAGCTTTTCGATGCGTTCGGCTCGGGAGAGCACATTGCGGTGGCGACTGAGCGCCCCCTTGATTTTCAATGATCTATCGATTGACATAACTGTTTATGCTCCTTGGATTTACTCTACTTTTTCGCCATATGCGTCCTGGAACAGATTAGGACGAAAACTTTCATATCCCTGCGGCGCCTTATATAGTGCGCCGATTCTACGTATTTCTTTCATCGCGACATCACCGTCATAGTCCGGGTTGAAGCTGTCTCGCGCTATGCTGCACTTGTGAAACAATTGCTTCGTTCTTAGAAGAAAGAAGCTTCCTCTTTCAACAATCTGGGTTTCTATGCCGTTTTTTTCAAAATGCCGCTTTACGGGCTCCAGGTCTCTTCGCAGCTTATACGCCTGGATGACAATAGCATTTGTGCCCTGAGTCCCGGTCGCGCTTGTGTCTTCGATATTGTCATTTACGACGGTTTCGTTGTCCGTGACCGTAGTTGAGTCGTTTTTTCCCGGATCGACGAACGACAAATCAAGCAGTTTGCCGTTATCGAGCGCCTGCTCGCTGACGGCGACAGGCTCAAAAAAGAGCCATCCGGCGTCATAGTTGAGCTGTCCGAATCGCACAGCGGCAACGAGCAGGGCTGCGGCCGCGACGAGCAGACAGGCGACAACGGGGTACGGCAACCTTAAGGAGACCCGCGGCGCCCACAATGCTGCCAATTTGCTCTTTGCAGAGCCGCCGCCGTCTTCAAGCCGCTGGTAATAGCCGACCTCTTTTTTTCTGGTCGCCGACGCGCGGCGACCCGCTGCAAAAGGCCGAAAACGAACGGTCTTCTTACGACCACGGCTTTTGGACTGCCCTTTCC